>NZ_RZSU01000022.1:0-79792 GCF_003997585.1 Mesorhizobium sp. M5C.F.Cr.IN.023.01.1.1
TCTCGGCCATGCCGTCACCAGGCCTGCCGCCGTGAAGCCGGAGCGGCGCATCATCGAGGCGCCGGCCAAGGTGTTCGACAGCCAGCAAGGGCTCAACGAAGCGTTCAAGGCCGGTACGTTGACCGGCGATTTCATTGCCGTCATCCGCTTCCAGGGGCCGAAAGCCAACGGCATGCCGGAGCTGCACAAGCTGACCACCGTGCTCGGGGTCCTGCAGGATCGCGGCCAGCATGTGGCGCTGGTCACCGACGGGCGGATGTCGGGCGCGAGCGGCAAGGTGCCGGCGGCGATCCATGTGACGCCGGAGGCGGTCGAGGACGGGCCGATCGCCAGGATCCATGAAGGCGATATCATCAGACTCGACGCGGAGGCCGGAACGCTGGAAGTACTGGTGCCGGCAGGTGATTTCGCGCTGCGCCGGGCGGCGGACGCCGACCTCATCGGCAATGAATTCGGCTTCGGCCGGGAGCTTTTCGCCGGGTTCCGGCAAATGGTCGGCCGCGCCGATCATGGCGCCAGCGCCTTCGGAAACAACGTGGCGGAGTTGGCGCTGCAGTGAAAAAAGGGCGGCTCGCGGCCGTCTGACACCGGCTGTCGATTGCCACGCAATTATCTCTCGTGACCGGTCATTCGTAGCCGATGCAGCGGGGAGCGGGATCGAACGCTTCTACGTTTTCCAGAAACGGCAAAGTCCGACCCCAAGCGGAAGCTCGTGACCCCACCGCGAATGGCCGCTTAGCGCCGCATCTCGGCCATAGAGGCAAACAATGCCTTCGGTTAGAAGCGGTCATTCTGTTTGGGCGTAAAAGAGGTCGAGTTTGCGCCCAAATGTCGCCGCTCACTGTCGGGTGGGGACAATCCTGAAGCCTGCCGTTTCTTATTGGCGCAGCCAAAGCGGCCCGATCGACCGCCCTTGGGGCGTTCCGGATAGTCCGCTTATTTGCATAACGGCGAACAACTTTACCTGTAAGCAATGCGTCCGCTTTATGCGTGAAGCCGCAAAGGGGGGGCAATGAGCACGAGCATCAAACGGGGCGAGGGTTTCACAGCAACCGAGCGGACGTTGGCGGGATTTGCCAATCGATCTTTCCTGCGGCTTTGGTCATATCCTAACACGTTTAACGATCGCACAAAGAGCTCAAGCGGAGGGGGCCAGGAAATTGCTGATCTCATGGTCGTGTTTGCTCGGCACGTCCTTATCTTCAGCGACAAGGATATAACTTGGCAGACAGATAATCCGACAGGATTGGCCTGGAGCCGATGGTACAGGCGCGCAGTGAATGCTTCGATCGGTCAGTTGGTGGGAGCTGAGCGTTGGCTTGACCTGCATCCGGATCGGATTTTCATCGACAAACAATGCGAGCAAAGACTTCCGATTGCTCTCCCACCAAAGAAAGAGCGGATCACCTATCTCATTGCCGTGGCGAACGGAGGCAACGCCGCAAGCCGAAAGTACTTTGGGCATGCACGCGGAACATTCATGATTGAACCGTCCTTAAAGGGCGGGAGTCATGTCGATCTCGATCGCAAGAACTTCCGACCCTTCACAGTGGGGGACGCGAACCCGGACGGCACGTTCGTGCATGTGTTCGATCAGGCAGGCCTCGAACCAGTGATGCGCGAGCTGGACACCGTCACCGATTTCACAAATTACCTCGATGCTCGGGCTCGGTTTCTCAGATCCGGCCGACTGGCAATTGCTGCGGGCGAGGACGACCTGATCGCCACGTACATGATGAACGCTTTCACAGACGGCAAAGCTGCGTTCGTCCCCAAAAAGTTAAGAATTAAGGCAAGACGTAACGTCGTCACTATTCCCGAAGGCCAGTATGAGACCTACGTCTCTTCCACTTTGTATCAGGAATTCATGGGCGCTAAGGAATCATCGCGTCTTTGGGACCGAGTGATTGAGATGATCTCTGACGACGTTCTGAAAGGGACGTCGATCGAGCTTCTTGGTCACGCTCCATCCACAGAGTTATCGGAGCGTGGTCTGCGGGTTATGGCCGCTGAGAATAGAATGAACCGTATCCACCTTGCTCAAATCTTGTGGTCGGCGCTTGAGCGCGCGGTCGATGAAGGATTTGCACGCTTCATTCGGCGAGCCATGATCGCGAGAAGCCGCGGTGAGAGGAACGTGGGCTACGTCTTCCTTAGCGTGGCGTACGACAAGAATCTTGGCACGGTAGATGAGTACCGCAAATATAGAGGGGGAATGCTGGAGACCTACTGCTTGGCATTTTTCTCCGAGCAGCCACAGCTTGAAACCGTTGTGGGTATCGCCCTCGACATCTACCGTGGAAACGGAGAGATTAGGTCGAGATCAGAGGATCTGCTCGTGATGGATGCCCCTGATTGGACGCCAGAGCTAGAAGCGAGCTTCGCAACCAACAGAGAAGCGTTTGGCCTTGCAGATCCGAAGGATCTGGAGAGCACGTTCAGACGTGGACGCCGAATAAAAAGTCCATTTCGTGTCAAGCGGCAGAAGCGCCGATAACCAGCGCTTCTGCCGGTCACGTTCCGGCCGGAGGATCCGGCTAAAGTCAGACCTCGTCGGTGCTGATGTCGTGTTTGGCGCACAACCGCCTGAACCGGTCAAACCCCTGAACACCCGTCGAACGGTCGTGCTGGGTGCCACGATGGGCTCTTCATCCAAGTCGAGACAGGACACGTCGGGATCGTTGTCGCCGATCTGCCAGGTGAAGCGTCCCGGGCCGCGGACAGCTTCGCGCCCAATACAGGTCATCCACCGTTCATCAGCCTTATGCCTACACCGGGCACTAACAGCAGAATCGCGTTGCGCGATAGCGGATCAAAATTGCTGCGTTAAGGTCGCGAGGAACCGCTCTACTCGTCCGTTAATTCAGTTCGGATATGACCTCGTTCTCCTCAAACCATCCATTTGCAATCACATGAGTTCGAACAGCCGCAGGGTCCGGGGAATATGCCACGAGGGCAAGGCTTGATTTGGCGCGGCTACAGGTGACGTAGAACAATCGTCTTGTGCGATCGAGGGAAGTCTCCTTGCCTTCCTGCGCGTTCCTCAGATCGGCGGCTGTTGGGGCTTTGGCGCCAAGTAGCTTATCATAGCCGAACAGGAATCCGCGGGCGTCCCCGTCATCCATCAGGACCATGACGCGATCGAATTCCAAGCCTTTCACCCCTTGGTGGGTGTCGAAAGAAGCCTCGCGCGCAACATACGCAGCGTACGGCTTGATCACTGCGAAAGAGCATTCGAGGAAAGCAATGAGTGCTCCGATCTTACTGCTTACCGGGTCTTCCTGATCATCTTCAGGGGAATCGGTTGGCTCGGCCTGCCTCGCGGCCAAGGCTGCCTTAAGGCTATCCGGTATGGCGAACAGATTAGTGCTCGCGACATTTTCGAGGATAGCCCCGCACGTCGGGACGCCATCTGCCCAAAGCGCCATCAAGCTATCAATCGCATTCTGCGCTACCCGCAGCTGATCGATGGGCCTTTCCGAACCTTTGAGGCTGTCCTTGCTCAAAAGCGGAGAGTCCTCTCGCACAAGCTTGGTAGCAGCGAACTTGTCGTTCTTCTTTTGAGCGTTGACGAGCGGCAGGACGCTATGGGTGAAAAACCGCGTCGCACTAAAGCTACCATCGAGGAAGCTGGTACGAAAATCATCCACCGATGCCAGTGCTTCGAAGAGGTCTTGAAAGCCCATCCGCTTCGCGGCCATGTGGTGCTCAAGCGTTAGAATTTTGCATTTGTTGGCGTCGTTCCAGCCGGTGTCGCCTGTGAGTTGCGCCATGTAGGCGCGCACGCCGTCTTCCATCTTCGGCTTATCGTCGACATCGACGGGAAACACGAACAACCGCACCCAGCCATCTTCGGCATCGGTTCGCGGTTCCTGTTTTTGCTTGTCGGCGCCTTCCCTGATTTCATTGATGAGACGAACTATGCGCTGCGGGCTACGGTGGTTAAGTTTCTTTTCCGGGGTGGCCCAATCCTGCGGAATAATCGTTTCAATCCGCTCCTTTCCATCCGGGTATATTCGCTGCATCGTGTCTCCGATAAGCCCAAGGCCGAACCGGCTCGCATGAGCCTGCTGGACGGCGAGCAAAGCGTCGATCAGCGTTTTGCTGGTGTCCTGACTCTCGTCGATGAGAAGGAACGGGTATTTTTCCACAAACATGCGTTGCATGAGCGGCTTCGATAATAGGAAAGCTGCGAATATCTTGATGACTTCACTGTGGTTGAGGGCGTTGCGCTCCCGATTGTCGCTGTTCGGGTTGTAGGTGAATGTCTTGATATCATCGAGCCGCGCGAAGCGACGCTGTTTGGATTCGATCTGGGCCAAGCGCGAAGCAGATGCCTTCGTGCCAGCGCGCCCCTTCTGCTCTTCCTCGCTGATCTCCGTGATTTCCTGTTGGAGATTAATACGCAGCCACTTCCTGATGTCGGTGTGGAAGCTTTGAATCTGCAGCCATGCGAAACTGTGGATGGTGCGGACCAGAAAGAGCGGATCGTACTCAGTGCGGCGGGTGATCTCTTCGCATGCTGCGTTGGTGTATGTGATAACGGCCACCTGTCGGCCGCGTAAGCGAAGCGTATCGCGGTACCGGTCGGCGAGATATCTGAGTGCATTGACGAGCGAACGAGTCTTCCCTGAACCAGCCCCCGCAAACAGGAAAAAGCTTTTGGGGTTCTCTAGGTTCAAGAACTCTGCCAACTGCGCTTCGACATGGTCGTCGAGCGTGACATTTGAGTCAGGGAGATCGGTCTCGGTCACGCGGCAATCTCCGCCGGCCCGGCGACGGCTTCCCCCCCATCTGTCCCGCCAATCGCGGCGAGCCCTAGTTCCTTCTGCTTTTGTTCTAGCTTCGCGGCCAACCAAAGGAGCCCTTGACGAATGTAGGTAGGCGGTTGAAGGGCCAGCGGATCTTCGATCTCCAAGAGGTCGAGAGCGAACTCTGCCTTCGTTCCCCCGGCAACGGCAGCTTTCAATGCCATAGACAAAGCGGCGAAGTCGGCGCTGGCGGCGATGGCTGCCCGAAACTTAGCGATCAAGCCTGTTCCTGGTAGCTCGGCAAACAGGGCGAGGTTTTCGAGGACGATTGCGTCTTCAAGCGTATAGGCCAGACCCTCAACAGTAGCTCCCTTAAACTCGACCTGGACAGGGGACTGGTAGGCCACTCGAATATCGAAATTCTCTTCGGTGTAGGTCTTCACCTTATCCGCCTCTGGCTTGTCGAGCAGCGCGTCGAGGTCCTCAATGGCGGGCCACCACGTCTTCAGGGTGTGGTTGCGGGTCGTGTAGTTGGAGCCACGGACCGGCGGAGCAGTACCACCTGCCGCGTCGCAGGAATCAACGTCGGTAATGACTAGCGTCACGAGGCCAATCTTTTCGACCAGGCTACGCAGCTTGTGGGCATGGCTCCCACCGATCTCTAGCCACGTAATGTAACTCTCACCGAGTTTGGAGAATTCCGGACGGTTGTTCACAAAGCTGGGAACCAAAATCCGCTCTGCGGGGCCTTCAATCAGCACTGCGGCGTCGGCGAAGAACAGGTCGCAGTGTGTGACCTTCAGGTAGCGCGTGACGAACCGCTTCGTGTCTGGATCAGCACCGAATGCGCTTTCGAGGTTTACGACGCACGAGGTCGGAACAGATTTTTCGCCGGCCGACAGTCGCCGGAAATAGCGCAGAGAATCAAAGTCGCACTCATGGGCAATGTGGCTGGAATGGGTGCTAACTACCATCTGCGTGACGAAGTTTGTCCCGTTTCCTAGTTCGGCATGGTTCCGGAGGATTTTATGTGCCTGCCGGATAAAGACCTGTTGAACCTGCGTATGCAGGTGAACCTCGGGTTCTTCAATGAGGACAAGATGCAAGGGCGGTATAATACTGTCATCCGCCGCTTTGTGTTTGGCTTTCCCAACGCGCATCCATCTGTCACGGAAGGCCATCAGGCGAAACACCATCGAGATGAGGTTCTGATAGCCGAGGCCGTTGGAGTCTTCGGGGAGAAAGAGGTCTTTGGCATTTTCGCCATCTCCCGCCGCCACCACAAACTGCACGGCGGTGTCGTGATTGAGGCCTTCAACCGGGCGCAAGCGGGTCGAAATATTCAGCTTCGGATCGGTGACGCCGGGGTAGCCCAGCTTGTGCATCTCTTTCAGGGGGGTTTTGAAGCCGTCACTGAGGCGCAGGTTGAACGCTTTCTGAGCCTCCTCGATTGCCTTTAAAGCCAACAAGTCCTGAGCATCGGGCTTGTCATAGGGATCGAGATGCCGGGCGTAGTAGTGGCGAAGCTGGACGGATAACTTGCGTGATCCAGCCGGCGCGATTTTGACCTCGTCGTCTGCTCCGGCGTCTTCGCCCGCGTGTCCAAAGCCTCGCTGAGCGCTGATCTCGTCAATGCGGATCAGCCCGCGAAACGGATCGCCATCGATCGGTTCGCCTCCGTTCAGAGCTTGCGGTTGGGCCACGCCATGCACGGGATCCGTGCAAACGGTTGGGTCCAGCACGTAAGACCTAGTCGTAAAATAATTCATGAGCCTGCGATGCAAAAATTCGACAAGCGTTTGCGGCCATATCGCAACCTGAAACGCTTCGGCAGCCGTTCCCTGTTCTTGCGCCAGAGCAGCGCCCGCAGTTTGCAGCGCGAGTGCCTCGGCGCGGGCCGTCACGTACTCCTTTTGGAGCTGGGTGGCGTCCTTCGGTTCGAGGCGCATGCGGACCCCCAATCGTCCACCGTCCCAATCGAGCGTCGGCAGAATCTTCTGGACGTAATGGACTTCGTCTTCTGCGACATTCAGCCAGACATCGAGAAATGGCAGAACCGCGTCCCACTCCGGCGCGGGCAGTTCCTGCCCAGCAGTGTGCGCGGCTTCCCATTGCGCCCCCATCTTGTTGACCGTAGGCCAATGAGACAGCGTGAAGTCGTTGAAACAGAAGTTAGAGCTCTCCCGATCCACCAAGAAATAACGCAAGGCGGTAATGGCCGAGGTTTTTCCGCTATTGTTTGCGCCCACGAAGACCGTTTTCTCGGGCGATAGGCCAACGCGCGTCGAAATCAGCTTTCGAAAATTTGCAATTTCGACGAAATCTATGCGCATGGCCCGCTCCCCTGCGGGAAGTATACGGATAGAGAGAATGCTGGCAATGAAGGTGGTGTGGCAATTCGGCTCATTTAGTGCGATCTCGGCGCGCACTAGGGGCGCCGTTGCTGCTAAGGGATTCGAATGTCCGCTCTTGCCAGTTGGCGACTGAAACCTGCCGGTCAGCAATCGGCCCCACTCCGGTCATTCGACAGACATAAACGGGATGGCCGTTCCTAGCGTTACCTGCTCGTTCCCTCGACGAGACGAATGACCACCCATTTCAGACGTTCAGCCGACTGATTCGCGTCGACGCTGCCTGCGGGGCAAAAAATGCGAATGCCAGTCCGTCGACCACAGCGCCGGCCGCATTCCAAGGTCAAGCTCGGCAATTGCGGGCGTTTGCTTATCTAACGATCCGTCGATCGCCTCGGTACCTTGCGCCTTCAAGGCCGTCGCGAGCAATCGACATCGGCGTCGAACTACGTCCCTACTGTACCGTCAGCTCGGCTCGCTCGCCGGCCTTGACCGTCACTGCGGCCTCCTTTGAGCTGTTGTCCAACTTCTCCGAGACGACCGCATAGTCGCCGGCCGGCAGCGCCGCCTGATACTTCTCGTCATAGGCGTAGCCGAGCGATTTGCGGTTGCCGTTGACGTCCTTCTTCGGATCGAAAATCTCGATCTTCGAGGCCCCTGGCGCGGTGATCGCCAGCACGCCGGCATTGATGGCGACCTTCAGATCCTGATGCTCACCGGCCTTGACGCTGAACGACTGCTCGACGACGGCAAGGTCGACCGTCGCCGTCAGCACATAGTCATCGGGCGGCAGATCGAACTTGCTGTCGGGACCATAGGCATGAGCCACCTCTTGCCTCGTCCCGTCGATCTTCTTTCTTGCCTCGAACACCTTGAAGCCGATGCCCGAACCGTCGGCCTTGTCGCCGCCAGCAGTATAGTAGGCGTTGGCAACGACATGGCCGACGCCGACGATGATATCCTTGTCGACGATCCTGCCGGCAGTGAGCGGGATGGTTTCGGTGACCTCGCCCTGCCCGATCCTGACCGTCACTTTCTGGTCGCCGGCCGGCAACACGACCTTGGTGTCGCCATAATAGGTCGCGGGCGTATCGACGCCCGGATAGGCGATCACGACAGCCGCGCCATCGGCGACGTCCGCCCCCTCACTTGGCCGCGGATGAATGATGAGCGTGCCGGCATTCAGCGTGACAAGGGGCTTGTAGACCTGGCCCGCCTCGACCGTGATCTTCTGTTCGGTCCTGGCCTCGCCATAGCGTGCGACGACAATGTAGCCGCCCGTCTCCAGATTGCCTTTGTAGGCGCCGTATTCGGTGGTGACGTAATCGCCGCGGGTGCCGTCGGACTTTGCCTTGTAGATCTCCCAGGAATTGCCGTCGGTGACGGGATCGCCGCCCTCGGCGAGCACCACGGCCGGCATGAAGTTGAACTCCGGCTTTTCCGGCTCGGGGGCCGGCTGCGGCGCAGGCGCTGGTTCGAGCGCCGGTGCAGGTGCGGAGGCGATGGTTTCGACCAGCGCGTCCTGTAGGGCTTGCTCGTCGGACGCCTGAATGTATTTGCCGCCGGTGTTGTCGGCGAGGCAGGCGACCTGCTTGCCCTCCTCCGCGGTCAGGCCGAAGCCAACGACATTTACGGTGAAATCGACACCGGCAGCCCTCAGTTCCTTGCCGAGCGCGCAAGGGTCACCTTTGCAGGTCTCGAGCCCGTCGGTGATCAGGATGACAGTGGCCTTGTCCTCGGTGTATTTCAGCGCCTCGGCCGCCTGCTTGACCGCCGCGGTCAGCGGCGTCTTGCCGATGAATTTCAGACTATCGGCGGCAGCGGAAACAGCAGCTGTCGAGCCGGCCTGCGGCGGCACGATGAGCTCGATATCCTCGCAACTGCCCTTCTCGCGATGGCCATAGGCCATGAAGCCGATTTCCCTATCGGCGGGGACCGATTGCAGCACGGTCCGCAGCGATTCGCGGGCGATTTCGAGCTTGGGCTTGCCGTCGATCTGCGCCCACATCGAGCCGGAAGCGTCGAGAACGATGACGACACGGTCGGCGGCAAGGCCGAGCGTCGTCATCCCCAACAGGAGGGCCGCCGCAGCGACGCTCCGCGCAAGTCCCGCCATGAAATCTCCCCCAGTCAGTGGCTGCCAGTTCGTCGCAGCCAGTCAGTCTCTGCCAGTCAGTCTCTGCCAGTCCGGGGGAAGCTATTTGACGCCGCGTCAGGACACAAGCCCGGACGCAGGGCATGGGAGGGTCGGCCACAAGCCTTGAGCCAAACCACTCAATATGTCGTGCGCCGCTCTTCGGATGGCGGCCGGCCGAATTGCAGCCGATAGCTCTGGGCAAAATAGGAGTGTGAGGTGAAGCCGGTGGCGATCGCCACGTCGAGGATCGGCATGTTGGTCTGGCGCAGCAATTCGCGAGCCCGCTCAAGCCTGAGCCGCATGTAATAGCGGCCGGGCGTCACCGTGAGGTGACGCAGGAACAGGCGCTCGACCTGGCGCACCGACAGGCCGGCCGACTTGGCGAGCTGCACCGCCGACAGCGGCTCGTCGAGATGGTCGGCCATCAGTTCGACGATGCGCCGCAGCTTTTCCGATTTGCCGGTCAGGTCGCGCTCAGGGCCGACGCGCTGGCGGTCTCCGGCGGAGCGGATGCGCTCGTGCTGGAACTGGTTGGCGACGCCGTTGGCGAGGCTCGAGCCGAAATCGCCACGCACGATCTCCAGCATCAGGTCGATGGAGGTGGTACCGCCGGCGCAGGTGTAGCGCTTGCGGTCGATCTCGAAGACATTGCCGGTGCAGTTGATGTCGGGAAACCGCTCGACGAAGCCGGCGCGGTTTTCCCAGTGGATGGTGCAGCGATAGCCTTCGAGCTGGCCTGCCTCGGCGAGCAGATAGGAGCCGACCGACAGTGCGCCGAGCGCGTTGCCGCGCCGGCCCCAGCTGCGCAGCGCCGCCAGCACCTTGCTCTTGCCGGGAAACTCGGTCGTCAGCCCGACCGAGACGAAAAGGATATCGACCGGCGGCAGATCGGCGACGGCATAGTCGATCTTGAGCGGCAGGCCGTTGGAGGCCATGACGGCATCGCCGTCGGCCGACACCGTCGTCCAGCCATAGAAGTCGTGGCCGAGCAGCCGGTTCGCCGACCGGAACGTGTCGATTGCGGCGGCCAGCGAGAACATGGAAAACTTGTCGACCAGCAGGAACCCGAACTGCCGGCCGCCGTGAACGGGATCGTTGGTGACCGGCCGCTCTTGAGCGGGATGCATTTGGGTCGAGTGGGGCATCCCGCTCTATCTCTTTATTTCAGCCGCATTTATGCAACGCCAAGTGATCCCACTTGGCTGCAAAATGCTCGGGGAACTGTGAGGTTCGGCAAAGTGAGGCTTTCCAGGTTCAGAAAGACGGCCTTTTCAATCCGGCCGCGAGATAGGCGGAAGCTAGCGTGTTGGCCATCAGCATGGCAATGGTCATCGGCCCGACGCCGCCAGGCACCGGCGTGATGGCGCCGGCCATCTTCGCCGCTTCCGCATAGGCGACGTCACCGACGAGGCGGGTCTTGCCTTCGCCCTTTTCGGGCGCCGCGATGCGGTTGATGCCGACGTCGATGACGGTGGCGCCTGATTTGACCCAGTCGCCCCTGATCATTTCAGGTCTGCCGACAGCGGCAACGAGAATGTCGGCGGTGCGCGCCAGTGCAGCCAAGTCCTTGGTGCGGCTGTGCGCAATGGTCACGGTGCAGTTGGCAGCAAGCAGAAGATTGGCCATCGGTTTGCCGACAATATTGGAGCGGCCGACGACCACCGCATTGAGCCCGGAAAGATCCTTGCCGCGCACACGCTCGATCAGCAGCATCGAGCCGGCCGGCGTACAAGGCACGAACGCCGTCTCCAGTTCGCCGGTGCCGAGCTTGCCGACATTGATGAAGTGGAAGCCGTCGACATCCTTTTGCGGCGCGATGGTCTGGATCACCTTGCCCGCGTCGATATGGCCAGGCAGCGGAAGCTGCACCAGGATGCCGTTGATGCCGGGATCGGCGTTGAGTTCGCCAATAATCTTCAGCAGTTCCTGTTCGGAGGTCTCGGCCGGCAGCGTGTGCTGGACCGAATGAAAGCCGCATTCCTTGGCGGTGCGGGATTTGGAGGCGACGTAGACCTGGCTCGCCGGATCCTCGCCGACGATGACCACTGCGAGACCGGGCTTCTGCGCGCCCTTTTCCATCAGTTCGAACGTCAAGGCCTTGACGCGCCGCACCACGTCTTCGGCGACGTTCTTTCCGTCAATCAACTCGGCCATGAACACCCTCAACATCGTTCTTCTTCGGGCGGCATTTTCACGAAAATCCGACCCGGCAATCCCGTCAAAGCGCCGTCTTATGCCGCTAACTCGAAACCGATGGCTTTTATTCTATCCGGCCCTCAGAAATAGCGCCGCGATCGGCTTTCGGTGAGTTCGCGAACCGCTTCGCGGAATTCGCGCAGGCTGGCTCGGATTTCCTCGATGGAGGCTTGCTGTTCGGCGGCTTTCGAAGCCTGATTTGCCTCGTCCGACGAGGCTCGGGGATAGGCGGACTGCTGCTGCGGATAAGGGCCGGCATGGGGCGTCATGGCCGGCGGATAGGGATAGCCGGCCGGCGGCGGCTGCATCTGCCAGGGATAGCCCATCGGCGGTTGCGCATACGCCTGCGTAGGCGGGGCCGGATACATCGCTTGCTGCTTGACCGGATCCCGCTTTGCGCCTCCGGCGACTGCCGATGCGCCACTGGCCGGTGAGTCACTGGAACGCGAAGTGGCAGAGTCTTCCCTGCGCGCCTTGCGCGGCACGATCCTGCTCACCGCCGACAGCAGCGCACTGATCGGACCTGAATGCCTGGTGGCCTCGACTGGCGGAACGGGCGGCGGCGACGGCTGGTATGCCTTGTCTTCAAAACGGCGCTCGTCCGTCCGGCGGCGCGGCCGTGAATTGGCGGTATCGCGCAGGCTTGCATAGGCGCCGCGCATGGCGCCAAGGCCGACACCAGAGGCGAGGCCCGCCAGCAGGCCGGCAAGCACCGTCACGGCGCGCGACGGTCCGTTCGGCTCGAGCGGGGCGAAGGCCCTGGAGATCACGTTGATGTTGGCCGTGTTGATGTCCTTCTGCTCGCCGGTTTCCCTGGCGCGCAGAAGGTATTGTTCATAGACGGAGCGTTTGGCGGCGGCCTCGCGCTCCAGTTCGCGCAACGTGACCAGATCGCTGTTGACGTCACCGCTGCGGACCTTCAACTGCGCCAGCCGGGAGGCCAGATCCTGTTCGAGCTGCACGGCGCGCCTGAGGTCGACCTGCAGCGACGAGGCGATGCGGCGCAGTTCTGCGGCGATACGCTCGCGCGAGCCGGCAAGCTGGGCATTGAGCGCCTGGAGCTCGGGATGGCGCGGCCCGAACCGGATCGCTGCGCGGTCGGCCTCCTGCTTGAGCGCCGCATATTGCGAGCGCAAGTCGCTCATGGTGTTGGAGTTGATCTCCTCCGGCAAGGTGCCGCTCAGAACCGAATTCACATCGATCGAGCGCGCCGACGCCGCGCGGGCGTTGAGTTCCAGCGTGCGCGCGCGGGCGATGGCAAGCTGCTGGTTGAGCTTGAGCATCTCGTCATCGCTGATCAGATGGCCCTGCGCGTCGACGAGGTCGTGCGCGGCCCTGAAATCCTCGACCTTGCGCTCGGCCACTTCCACGCCCTTGCGCAATTCGTCGAGCCTGCCGGTCAGTTCGTTCGTGGCGCGGCCAGCGGTGTCGGACTGGATCTGACCGAAGGTCTGCAGGAAAACGTCCGTCATCGTATTGGCGATGAGCGCCGACTTCTCGCCATTTTGCGTGGTGGCGCTGACAGAGATGACGAAGGTCTTGCCGCCACGCTCGACCGAAAGGCTCTCCGCCAGATTGGCGACGGCCAGCGCACGGCGGCGGCCCTCATCGGCACCGGGCCCGTCATTGCGCGACAGGATCGACCGGATGAGCGTCATCACGCCCAGGCCGTCGGAACCCTGCCCGTTGAACTCCGGATCGTTGACCAGATTGAGCTTGTCCACGACCTTGTTGAGAACGGTACCGGAGGTGAGCACGCGAACCTGGTTTTCGACGATGGCCAGCGTGGCGTCGGACGCAACCACCGATTGGGTGAGGTCGCGGTCGGTGAGCTTCAGGTCGCGCGGGTCGACGATCAGCTCTGCGGTGGCTTCGTATTTCTTCGGCGTCGACAGCGCGATCGCGACACCAAGCGTGGCGCCCAGTATCGTCATGGCGACGATCAGCAGCTTCGACCGGGCAACGCCGCGGACCACCTGCATCGGATCGATCAACGGCTTCCATCCGTCGTCGTCCTCACGGAAAGACCGCTGCTCGTCACCGGCGTATCTCGGCTCGAATGCGGCGTATCGAGGCTCGACCGCGGCGTATCGAGGCTCGAATGCGGCGTATCGAGAATCGAACGCGGCGTATTGAGGATCGGCATCGGCACGGCGGTCCTTGGAGGCGCCGGCAGCAACCGGCTCCTCCCGCGGCCTGACGTCCGCATAGTCCGCTTCAATGGCGTCGTCGGTCTCAGGCGGCATCCGGATGGCCGAAGCGAATGCATCCTCGGCTTGAAACTGGCTTGTTTCATCATCTGCCGAGAATTCCGGAGTTGCCGGGCGTTCCGGAATCGCTGGGGGCTCCGGGGCTGCCGAGAGTTCCGGATCCGCTCGCCCCTCGCGGCGTAAGCGCGCGAGACGATGGCGCGTCGCGGCATCTTCGCGCCATGACGGGTCTGCCCGATCCCCGATCGAAACCAGCGATGGTTCAGCGTCGTCTTCGCCGCGCATCGCCTGGCCGAGCGCCAGCAACGACCGCTCGCGCTTCCAATCTTCACGGTTTTGCCTGTCGACCATTGTCGCGGAGCTTGCCCTTGCCGGCTTGGACGCCCGGTCAGCCATTCGTTAAGCCATGCTAAACGGGCATAGGAAACAAAAGGTTAATTTTCCTGCTCTAAAGGCGACGTTTCCCTCTTCGGTCGTGCCCTTCTTGAACGCAGCGAAAGCGCCCAGAACCGCGCGTTAAACTTTCCAGCCTATGCTGTCTCCGACACATGACACAGGCTGGCAACATCCCGCAACGGCGGCCCCTCGCCCGGATCGGCGCTTTCGTGGCCGAGCGACGGGGGCTGGTTCGCGACTATCTCTCGGCGATCAGCGGCGCGGGCGGGCGGCTGGTGTTTTCGCTCGCCTATTTCATTGCGCTGGCCAACACGCTGTCCATCGCCGAGTTCGGCATGTTCGCCACCGCTTCGGCGGCCGGCGTGATGCTGTCACGCATCCTGGCCTTCGGTTTCATCTCGGCGCTTTACCGAACCGCTACCATCCGCCCCAATCTGATCGGCACCTTCACGGCCGGCTTCCTGCTGCTTGGCGTGATATCGCTGCCGTTGCTGGCTGCCGCCTCTTACGGCGTCTACCTGGTCTTCTTTGCCAGCACCGTGCCGCTGTCGGTCTTTGCGGCGATCGTGTTTGCCGAGGCGCTGCTGTGGCGGCCGGTCGAGGTCGCGCTGATCGTCAACAACGGTCTCGGCAAATTCGGCCGCGCCGCCTTGCTGACGATCCTGGCGACGGCCTTGCGGGCGCTCGGCGCCGTGCTCTTCATGCTCGCGGCGCAGCCGACCATAGGGGTCTGGTCCTGGTACTATATCTTGGCCAACGCCGCCTCGCTGCTCATCGCCTTCGGATTTTTCTATCCGCGTCAGCGGCTGCGGCTGGGGCTGGAGCTCTATCTGCGGCGGCTCGCCGATTCCATCTACGTGGCCGGCGCAGAGGTGCTGTTCTACCTGCAGATGGAATTCGACAAGCTCTTGGTGCTGGCGATCGGCGGGCCGCATCTCGCCGGCATCTATGCCATCATCATGCGGCTGGTCGACCTGACGGCGATCCCGATCCGCACCTTCTCGATGATGCTGGTACAGCGCATGATGCGGGCGCCGGAACTCCTGTCACGCCTCGCGGTCAAGAGCGGCATCGAAGGCGGCGTGTTCCTGGTCTCGACGCTGGCGCTGGCGGCACTCGGCGTCGTGCTGCATTTCTTCCCCAATGCGCTCGGCAGGAATGTTGCGGAGGCCGCCCCTCTGGTGGCGCTGGCGATCTGCGTGCCGGGCCTGCGCAATCTGGTCGAATACCAGGCCGAGCTTCTGTTCGCGCGCGGCCAGACACTGGTGCGGGCGATCAACCTGGCCCTGCTTGCCGGGCTGAAGGCGGTCCTGCTGACCTATGTGCTGACCACGATCCTGGACACGCCCGATCTGGTGCTGTCGCTCAACGTCGTCTTCCTGCTGCTCTATCTCGCCTCGGCGCTGCTCACCTATTCGGCGATGCGCAAACCGGCGAAGCCAGTCTAGGGTCAAAACTAGCTGGCTGCCGCCGATCGCCGCGACCGATGGAGAGCGGCAATGCGGGGTCGGCGGCCAGAAGGTCCGCAATGCGGGAAGCGGGCGAAGCGGTCGTTGCGGCGCGGGTGGTGGAATGACCGCAACGGGGCCGATTGCTGACTGGCGGCTTTGAGGCTCGGATTATAAGAAGCGGCCCTTCAGGCCCCCGCGGGTACCGACGTGATCTGACCCAATCCGACCATTCCCGCCGCACGATGCGCCCGAAAGCCGACAATCAAAGGATCCAGCGACCAAGCGCAGGTTGCTGGAACCAACTCATGAGTGCGCGCGGCGTTTATCCAATCATGTGAGCCACCGGCATGCCCGCAGCGCCGGGCTCGGCCATCAATTCGCAATGAGGTCAGAGATCGAGGCAAACGGTGCCTTGCGGCCGGCTGCAGCAAGCCAGCACGTAACCAGCAGCCTTTTCTTCAAGGCTGAGCCCTCCGAGGTCGTCCATCGCGACTTCACCCGACAGCTTGACAATCCGGCAGGTACCACAAATGCCTTGCTGGCATGCGGTGGGAATGTACAGCCCGCAATTGCGCGCCGCATCGAGCAGGGTCTCTCCGGGCGCACAAAGATGCTCCACGCCAGACCGGGCGAAGCGGACGCGCGTTTGGCCAGCGACAGCCGATTGCGGAGGCATGGAATTGCCCACAGCGCCGCCGAAACTTTCCTCGTGGTACTGCGAGGGTGCGATGCCGATCTCCGCGACACAGGCCCGAACCGTCTGCATAAACGGCTCGGGGCCGCAAACGTAAGACGTGCGCTGGTGAAGGTCGGGAGCCAGCCGCAAGAGCATGGGGCCGTCGATCCGACCCCTAGGGCCCTGCCACGCCGAACCTTCCTGAGTGCAGATGAAGCTTACATCGACATTGGAGAATCGCGCGGCGAGCGCCTCCAACTCGGAGCGGAAAGCGATGTCGTTCGCCGTCCGAGCGCAGTGAATGAAACGGATGTCATGACCAGATGCCCGGTCGGTTAGCGCCCGCAGCATCGACATAACGGGAGTGATGCCGCTGCCGCCCGAAAGGAAAAGCGGCTTCTCGGATGGCAGATCGTCGAAGTTGAAACGCCCGACCGGCCCTTCGATTTCAATGTCGTGGCCCGGCCGGAGATTGTCGTGAAGCCAGTTGGAAACAAGCCCGCCCTTCACCCGCTTCACCGTGATCTGCAGGTCGAGCGGTCGAGTCGGCGGAGACGACACCGAGTACGATCTTGTTACTCGGGTGCCGTCGATCGTCAGGTGCAGGACTAAATACTGGCCTGCACTGAAACTGAACATGTGGCCAGAAGCGGCCGAAAACACGAATGTCCTGACATCGGACGTGTCATCGATGACGCGTCGGCAGCGCACGAACTGTCTTGCGCTCTCCGCCCATTGCCGTTGACGCATCGCCGGAGCGAAGTCGGTGGTCGAAAAGGAAGCGTGCGCGTTCATCATTTGACTCTGCTTGACCTGGCCAGGATGGCAGCCGGGATGCTTTAAAAAAAGCGGCAGATGTCCCCCTTTACAATCGGGTATTTCGATCTAACTTTCCATGGACATAACGGCCAGATGGAGCGCGCGAATCCCTCTACGGATGATCGGCTCGTGCTTGCGGCGCGCCAAAATAGCGGTGTGAACGGGCTGCTGAAGCGCGGGCGCACCCTCGACCACAAAAGACGGCCGCTCGGCGGTATATCGCCGAGCGTCGTCACTGCGCATATAGCAAGTGCCACCCATGCGCCGCAGCATCGCTTCGGCGAGCGTTTCCGAGCCCATCGAAAGGCGGCCTATCGCCAATTCCGGTAGCGCCACGGCGTGGGCTTTTTCAAGCGCGACCGTGTAGCCTGGCCGGATATACGTATCCGGGTTGACCTCCGACAGGATCCTGGCAGACGTAGATACCATGACGTATTCTTCGACCATAAGAGGATCGTAGGAGATTTCAGGCAGGTATCGGGGCGCGTAGACCACAGCAATATCCAGATTTCCCAAGCTCAAATCGGAAATCATCTGCGGCGAATAGTCGGATTCCACGTGAATTGACGATTTTGGCAGCACTTGGAACAACGTCTCCACCCAACCTGGCAATATCGAGCGCGTCATCCCGACCTGGGCAGCGACGCGCAAGGTGCCTTCGAACCGGTTAAATGCCCGCACGTCATGGCGGGCCTGTGACCATGTCGACAGCACGGCGCGCGCATAGGCTTCGAAACGCCGCCCCGCCGCGGTCGGTTCGGCGCCGGCTCGTCCTCGCAGGAAGAGCTCCGAACCGATGGCCTGCTCCAGGTTCTTGATGCGGGTGCTGACTGTTGACTGCGTTACGCCCAGACGATCCGCAGTGCGGTTAAAATTTCGCGACTCCATGATGTCGAGAAAGGTCTCGATGTGATCCAGCTGCATGTCACCTCGCAATCGGAAAATTCGATCGTATTACCCCAAGTTACAAGCTTGATCAAATAATTCCCAAGGCGGAAGCTGCGGTTGAAGGAGCCGGCTAGGTTAGCCGGCCTGCTACGCCAGGGAGTTGGATAGGGTGTTCATAGTCGATTGCGATTGTCACAATTACTGGTCGAGCGCGACGGTGCTCGAGCCCTACCTTTCCGGCGTCTGGAAAGACATGTTCGTGGAAGGCGAGAAAACCGGTCCGAGAGGCGCCTTCCCGCACGGGCACCGTCCGTGGTTCCACCCGCAGGACTTCTCCCGCAAGGATGTCAGGCCAGAGACCGAAGCCGACAATTATCTCATCATGAAGGAAAAGCACCTCGACAAATATAATGTCGGGGCCGCTATCCTCACCGGCGACGAGCCGATAGAGGCATCCACGCTGGCAAACCCCTATTACGCCAGCGCGCTGGTCAGCGCGTATAACGACTACCAGATCGCCGAGTGGCTTCCCAAAGACAGTCGCTTTATGGGTTCCATCATCATCGCGCCGCAGGATCCGAAGCTCGCAGCAGCCGAGATCCGCCGCCTCGGCAATCATCCCCGTATGGTACAGGTTCTGGCCTCCCAAGGCTCGGTCAAACCCTACGGCGATCCGTTCTACCATCCCATTTTCGAGGCTTGCGCCGAAGTCGGGCTGCCATTCGCGATCCACCTGGGCGGCCATGGCGGCATCAACTGGAACGCGGTTGCGCCAGCTCCGACTACCTTTTTCTGGGAGACGCACGCTATTCTTCACATGTCGGCCTTGTCGCATGTGGCGAGCATGATCGCGCATGGCGTTTTCGAGAAATGGCCGGATTTGTATTTCGTGATCATCGAGTGCGGCGTGGCCTGGGTTCCGTCGGTATTGTGGCGCCTGGACGCAGATTACAAAGCGCTGCGCAAGGAAACGCCGTGGCTGAAGATGCTGCCCTCAGAGTATTGCCGGCGCAACATCCGCTTTTCCACGCAGCCGCTGGAGCAGCCCGCGAACATACAGCATCTCTGGTCCACTCTCGAAGCAATGGACGGGGAGAACACACTGATGTTTGCCTCCGACTACCCGCATTGGGATTATGACGATGCCAACACGCTGCACATCCCGCCCGCCTGGAAAAGCAAGATCATGGGAATGAATGCGCTCGAGGTCTATAAACGCATTCCCCGCACGCAAGCGGCGAATGCCGCGTGACGGGAGCAAACCATGGCTGAGAAGACATACATTTGCCGCGTCGACGAAATCGAGACCGGAACTCCCTACATCGCCAAGATCCGCAGCCTTTCAGTCGGGGTTTTCCGTATCGGAGATTCATTCCATGCCTTGCTGAACGTTTGCCCGCACCGCGGCGCTCCGCTTTGCGAGGGACCGCAATGCGGAACCACGGCACCGGTCGACCAAGCGCAATTCATCTACCACCGCGAGAACGAAATCGTGCGCTGCGCCTGGCACGGCTGGGAATTCGACATAAAGACCGGTGCCGCCCTGGTCGATCCGGGCGTGCGTGCCCGAACATTCCCTGTCACGGTGGAAGCTGGTGAAATCTATGTAACGGCGTAAGATTTGCGTCAAACCGCGGAAAAATCGAAAGGAGGCAAATCGGCTGAATCCGCCAGATCTGCTCGGTAAAAGGCAACAACAAGAATGCGGGAAATCCGCAATGGGAGGAAGCAGTGTCGGAATCTGAATATAAACTGCGCTTGGCGCAAGACCTGATCGGCCGCGGCAAGGTTTCGCGCCGTGATTTCATCCATCTAGGGCTGGCGGCAGGCCTGACGGTCGCCGCCGCCAATATGCTCTTCGTGAGCGTGGCGCGGGCCGCACCCAAGCAGGGCGGCTTCGCCAAGCTCGGCATGGCGCATGGCGCGACGACGGATTCGATCGATCCGGCCGGCTATCCCGATACCTTCACGCAAACCGCCTTTTCGGGTGCCATGTCCAACAGCCTGACCGAGGTCGACGCGAAAGGCAGCATCCAGCCGGATCTTGCCGAAAGCTTCGAGACCTCGGACGACGCGACGACGTGGGTCTTCAAGCTGCGCAAAGGTGCGACCTTCCACAACGGCAAGACCATCACCGCGGACGACGTGGTCGCCTCTATGCAATATCACATGGGAGCCGACACCAAATCGGCGGCGAAGTCGCTGCTCGAATCGGTGACCAACATCAAGGCAGACGGCCCGGAAACGATCGTTTTCACGCTAAACAGCGGGAATGCAGACTTTCCCTACATCATGAGCGACTATCACCTTGTCGTCATGCCTGCCAAGGACGGAAAGGCGGACTGGGAATCGGGTGTCCGGACCGGCGCCTTCGTGCTTGAGAACTTCCAGCCAGGCGTCTCGGCGAAGCTCAAGCGCAATCCCAATTACTTCAAGAACGGCAAACCCTATTTTGACGAGGTGGAGTTTATCGCCATCACGGACCTCGCCGCGCGTATGGCCGCGCTGTCGACCGGCGAGGTTGATTATATCGGCCGCGCCGACCTGAAAACCCTCGGCATGCTGAAGCGCAAGCCGAATATCGATATCCTCGAGGTCACCGGCTACGGCCACTACACGCTGCCTATGAACGTGACGGTCGCCCCATTCGACAACCCCGATGTGCGCATGGCCCTGAAATGGGCGATCGACCGCGAGGAAATCGCGCAGAAGATCTTCCTTGGCCATGCAACCGTCGGGAATGACAACCCGATCGCACCGGCTATCAAGTTCGCCATCAATCCGGAGCCGCAGCACAAGTTCGATCCTGAAAAGGCGCGCTTCCATCTGAAAAAAGCGGGAATGGAAAATCTCAAGGTCGATCTTTCCGTCGCCGACGCCGCTTTCGCCGGCGCCGTGGACGCGGCCGCCCTCATCCGCGAGACAGCGGCCCAATGCGGCATCGATGTCAATGTGGTGCGCGAGGCGGAGGACGCCTATTGGGACAATGTCTGGCTCAAGAAACCGTGGTGCGCCTCCTATTGGAGCGGTCGTGCAACGGCCGACTGGATGTTCACGCAGGCCTACTCGGCCGATTCCAGCTGGAACGAGACGTTCTGGAAAAATCCCCGCTTCAACGAACTGCTGATTCAGGCACGCACGGAGACCGACGAGGCCAAGCGCTCCGCGTTGTATGCCGAAATGCAGCAGTTGACGCATGACGACGGCGGCGCCATCGTCCTGGTCTTCAACAATTTTGTCAGTGCCAAGTCCAAGAAACTGGCGCATGGCGAGGTGGCGCCGAACTGGGAAAATGACGGACTGAAGATGGCCGAGCGCTGGTGGGAAGCCAACGCGTGACGTTCGCGAGGCGAACCGCCGGCGGCGCGGGCGGTTCGCTCTTTTCAGGGGAAACGCTCGAAGGCACCGCCCATGAACCCGGTCGTTAGGACGGTTCTGCAGCGCCTGGGTCTCGGCCTGATCACGCTGTTCATCGTCTCCATCATCATCTTTTCGGCGATTGCCATGCTTCCGGGCGATTTCGCCAGGGCGATGCTCGGGCAATCCGCGACGCCCGAGACGGTCGCGGCCTTCCAGCGCGAGATCGGGATCGATCGTCCGCCGGTTGAGCGCTATTTCGCCTGGGTCGGACAGATCGTGCAGGGGGATTTCGGCTCTTCCTTCGCAAGCCGCACCGGCTACCGGCGCACGGTCGCCGAGATCATTGCGCCCCGGCTCTACAACACGATGTTCCTCGCCGTGATGACTGCCCTTATAGCGGTTCCACTCGCGCTGGGACTCGGCATTCTCGCCGCTCTCTACCGCAACAGCTGGTTCGACCGCGTGGTGAACACGGTGACGCTGACGACGATTTCATTCCCCGAATTCTTCGTCGCCTATATGCTGGCCTATCTCATCATCTCGCGCGACACGTTCATTGGAACCGAATTCGCACAATCCCTGCCCGAGTGGCTTGCGGCTTCGATCAACTGGGTCCTGAACCTGGTTCCCAAATTTCCGACACTGGCGAACATCAGCGACCGAACGCCGTTCTGGGAGCACGTCTGGCGCGCGGCGCTGCCGTCCATCACCCTCACGCTGGTGATTGTTGCCCATATGATGCGTATGACGCGCGCTGCGATTATCAACATGCTGGCAAGCCCCTATATCGACATGGCGCGGCTCAAGGGAATGTCGCCGATGGCAATCGTTCTCAGACACGCCCTGCCCAATGCCTGGGCGCCTATCGTCACGGTAATTGCGTTCAACCTCGCTTATCTCATCGTAGGCGTGGTCGTTGTCGAGGTGGTGTTCGTCTATCCCGGCATCGGCCAATTGATGGTCGATGCGGTGAAGTCCAGGGATGTTCCGGTCGTGCAAGCCTGTGCCTTGATCTTCGCGGCAACCTACATCCTGCTTAACCTGACCGCCGACATCATTTCCATCGCCACCAATCCGAGGCTTTTGCACCCGCGATGACCAGCACCGAACATGTCGTGGCGGTTCCGAGACAGAGGCGCACGCGCGCCTCCCGGGTAAAAACCGCACTCAAAAAGGCTCCATTCAGCGCCTGGTTCGGCATCGTGGTCATCCTTGGCTATGTCTTCTTCGCGCTGTTAGCGCCCTGGATAGCGCCATACGGAGAAACGCAGGTTTTCACCGAGGCTTTCGCGCCTTGGAGCCAGGAGTTCATCCTCGGGACTGACCAACTCGGTCGCGACGTGCTCACCCGGCTGATCTATGGCGCGCGCAATACAATCGGCATCGCCTTCGCGACTACGCTTCTGTCCTTCGCGGTCGGCGTCACGCTCGGTTTGCTGGCCGCGATGTACCGGGGGTGGCTCGACCAGATTCTGTCGCGCGCCGTAGACGTGCTGATGTCGATCCCAAGCCTCATCTTCGCGCTGATGTTGCTGTCCATTTTCGGTTCCTCGATCACCAGCCTGATCCTCATCATCGCCCTGCTCGATTCGACCCGCGTATTCCGGCTGGCGCGTGCGGTCGGGCTGAATGTTGCCGTCATGGAATACGTCGAAGCCGCGCAACTGCGTGGCGAAGGGCCGAGATGGATTCTGACCAAGGAGATCCTGCCCAACGTGCTGCCGCCGCTGATCGCGGAATTCGGCCTGCGCTTCTGTTTCGTTTTCCTCACCATCGCCGCGCTCTCCTTTCTCGGCGTCGGCATCCAGCCGCCGACAGCCGACTGGGGTTCGATGGTGCGGGAAAACGCCACTCTCATCACCTATGGCGACATCACTCCGCTCTTGCCGGCAGGCGCGATCGCCCTTCTCACGGTTTCTGTGAATTTCGTTGTCGACTGGTTCCTGCACGCGACAAGCGGGTTGCGCGATGAAAAGTAAGGATTCTGGCCTACGCGAAAAGGGGACGAAACTCCTCAGCATTCGCGACCTTCACGTCGAAGGGTTTTCCGACGAGCGCTGGCACCCGATCGTTCGCGGTGTGAATCTCTCGCTAAGGCGCGGTGAGGTCCTCGGCCTCATAGGCGAGTCCGGCGCCGGAAAGTCCACTATTGGGCTTGCCGCGATGGGATATGCCAAGCCAGGTTGCCGAATCACGCAAGGGTCAATCCTGTTCGACGGGATCGACCTCCTCGCCATGAGCGAAACCGCACGGCGGCGGCTCCGAGGCTCGCGCATCGCCTATGTCGCACAAAGCGCGGCCGCTTCCTTCAACCCGGCGCATCGGCTCCTCGATCAGACCGTCGAAACAGTCGTGGCTCACGGGATCGCCAGTCGCGAGGCAGCGAATCGGGATGCCATCGAGCTTTACCGGCGTCTTCACCTACCGGATCCGGACACCATCGGCTTCCGCTATCCTCACCAAGTCTCCGGAGGGCAGTTGCAGCGGGCGATGACGGCGATGGCGATGGCCTGCCGGCCCGACCTCATCATCTTCGACGAGCCGACGACGGCGCTTGACGTAACCACACAGGTCGAGGTCCTCGCCTCGATCCGCAAGATTGTCGAAGAGTTCAACACTGCCGCGATCTACGTCACGCATGATCTGGCCGTCGTCGCGCAAATGGCGGACCGGATCATGGTTCTGCGCCATGGCCGTACTGTGGAGGAGGCCGAAACACGCCAGATGCTTGCGGCGCCGACTGAAGACTATACGAGGACGCTCTGGGCGGTGCGAAAGCTAGCCAAACCAGAAGTGCCGGCCGCGGACCATCTGCTCACGATCGATAACATCACCGCCGCCTACGCCGGGGCAGTCAAGGTTCTGCAGGATGTATCGATCAAGGTGCCGCGCGGACGGACGGTAGCGGTCGTCGGTGAATCTGGTTCCGGTAAATCGACGCTCGCCCGCGTCATAACCGGCCTGCTGCCGCCGGTCTCGGGCTCGATCTCATTTGCGGGACAACGTCTGCCAAAAACACTGAAGGAGAGGCCTAAAGACATTCTGCGCCGCATTCAGATGATCTACCAGATGCCTGACAACGCGCTCAATCCGCGTCAGACCGTCGAGGAAGTCATCTCCCGGCCGCTCGAGTTCTATCTCGGCCTCAAAGGGGCGGCGTGCGACCGCCGCGTTGGCGAACTCATGCACATGATCGAGATGGACGAAAGCTTCCTCGACCGTCTGCCGGGCGAACTTTCGGGCGGTCAGAAGCAGCGCATCTGCATTGCCCGGGCGCTAGCTGCTAATCCGGAGCTCATCATCTGCGACGAGGTGACCTCGGCCCTCGACCAGATCGTACAGGAAGAGATCCTGAAGCTCCTTATGCGGCTGCAACAAGAATTCGGAGTCAGCTACATTTTCATCACGCACGACATCGCGACGGTGCGGGCAATCGCCGACGAAATTGTCGTCATGCACCAAGGCAAAGTCGTCGAGCAGGGGCTCAAGACCGAAATCCTGACGCCGCCGCATGCTCCGTATACCGAACTGCTTCTCTCCTCGGTGCCGGAGATGGATCCAGACTGGCTGACGAAGCTGCTGGAAACCCGGAAGCGCAAGCGGGTCGGCGCGGCGAACTGAATCCCAACGTATTGACTGCTTGAGACTCCGGCTCCAGTTCTCGCGCGAACGTCCGATATTGAGGGGTGGCGGGAATCACCGGTTATGCCGCAACCTCGACGTCCAGAATGGTCGCAACAATGTCTGCTTTCAGGCAGTAGCAACGGTCACCTCAACGGCCGATATTTGGCGCAAAGCAGCCATGCCGCCGTCGCGTGTGAGACTCTGCTTCGGGTCACAAGCAGAACAGCAGCCCCCTACGGCTCGTCCCTCACATCGCGCAAATTAGACACAACGCGGCGGTTCTGCGACCTGCAGGCGGTGTCGGGGCAGTCGCGGACGAGCCTGTCCTTGCCGTAGCCCTTGGCCCACATGCGGTTGCGGTCTATGCCGCCGGCGGCGAGGTAATCCATCACCGCATCGGCGCGCTGCTGCGACAGCGCCGTTTCACTTGCGCCGGGATCGTCGGCGAAACCCTGCAGCTTGAGCAGCCAGCGCGGATGCTTTGCTAACCAGGCGATCTGGGTGTCGAGGGTGGCCTTGGCGACAGAATCGAGCGCGGCCGAACCTTGGGTGAAATAGGTGCGGCGGCCGACATTGAGGATAAAATCCTCCTCGCTGCCCGGCTGCACGTTCTGGAAGCCGGCAACCTCGGTGTTGGTGATGTTGGGCGTGGAAGGGGCCAGCGTGTTGCTGGTCGAGCAGGATGCGGCCAGCACCAGCAGGCCGGCGGCGAGCAGCCGGCGCGTGTTTTCAATCATGCGGTTCATGAGGCGCCAATCATTCGACAGTGGTGGAAGCGGGCGCCTGGTCGGCGATGTGCGGCAGGACCTGCACCGCGGTGCCGATCGGGCAGCGCTGGTAGAGGTCGATGATGTCTTCCGGGAACATGCGGATGCAGCCGCTGGAAGCGTCGGTGCCGATGCTCCATGGCTCCAGCGTGCCATGCAGGCGGTAGCCGGTGTCGGCGCCGTTGCGGTGCAGATAGAGCGCGCGCGGCCCCAGCGGATTGTTGGACGCGCCGCCTGCGACCATGTGCGGTAGGTCCGGCCTGCGCTTACGCATTTCGGGGGGCGGGACCCATTGCGGCCACAGCGCGCGGCGGTCGATCGTCGCGCGGCCGTACCATTTGAAGCCGTCCTTGCCGACGCCGACGCCGTAGCGGATGGCGGTCTTGTTTTCCATGATGACGTAGAGGAAGTGGTGGCGGGTATCGACCACGACGGTGCCGACCGGCTCGCTACTGAAATACTTGACGATCTGGCGATGCCATCTCTTGTCGATCTTGGCGAAGTTGGTCTTGCGATAGACAAAATTGTTGTCGCTGGCGGTACCGGCGAAAAAGGATTTTGCCGCCGCGGCTTGAGCAATATTGCTGGTTGCACCCACCGCGACCAGCGCCAGGCCGCCGAGCACGACACCCCTGCGTGATAAAACCATCGGCAATATTCCCCCCCCATGCCAAAAGCCTGGCGGAACCATAATTGAGAATTACTTCGCCTCAAAGTGGAAAATGCTGCGTTGCTTCAGTCCGCCGACAGCAGTCAGTCGGTTTCCGGGATGATGCTGTCAATAAGCAGCCGTTCGGGAAACAGTCAGCTACATCAACAAAGGTTCAAATATTCGGGCCGAGAATGGCACGTGCCGCTTCGAGATCGGGAACCGTCGGCGAGCATTTCAGCGCAAACCTACAGCTTCCCGGCGGCGAGATCTGCTTTCAGCCAGTGGCAAAGCGCCCTCCACGGCCGATATAAGGCGCAAAGCGGCCACTCGCCGTGCGAAAGACAAAGGTCGTCCTAGGGCCAAATCGAGCCCTTCATCGAGCTGATGGCCGAAAACGGCAACCGGATTGAACCCGGCCGTTCAGAGTGATCGACGTTTTGCCCTAGGACTAGTCCAGCCCGATCAGACGGCGAATGCGGCCGATATCCGTGCCGATGAAGGACTGCATGCCGATGGCCACCTGTTCCGGCGCCATGGCGGCGACGAAGCGGCGGAACTCATCATCCGACAGCGCTTCGCCCGTCCAATGGACGCGGCAGAACTCCTCCGGGCCGTGAAAATGGCCGGCACCGTCGAGCACGTCGTCGACATAGCGGCCGTAGATCATGCATTCGGAGAATTTCCGCGCCGCGCCGACGACTTCGACCCAGTTGCGGCCATGGATCTTCTCGATCCGGGCGCACATCGCTGCCACGGTTTCGCGGCGCCAGGCAATCAGCGTCGAAATGTAATCATGGGTCGAAACCTCCGATGGTTCGATGCCGAGCGCCAAGCCCGCATTGCGCGACCAGCTGCGATGTTCCTCATGGCCTTCACCGGACAGCACGCCGTCGCGGCGGAACAGCCGCACCTTGCCATCGCGCCAGAAGGCGCTGCAGTCGAAAGGTTTGAGGAAGGCCACGTCGGAATCGCAGAAGATCAGCACGTCTTCCCCAGCGTGCGCTGATATCGCGATGCGGCGAAGCTGCTGCACGTGCCAGCCGCGCAGCGGCACGGTCTTCAGGCTGAGCCAGATGCGCCTGCGGAACAGGCTGAGCGGATCGTCGAAGGCATGCAGCCAGCGCGGCAACAGGTCCCGCTCGTCGACGATCGTGCGGCGATTGTTCTCCAGCTGGCGAAACAGCGCCACGTCGCGATGCTCGACAAGAATATAGTGGTGCGCCACGCCGGAAACGTAGCGGTCGAGGGTGTCGCACAGCAGGCGGCAACGCTCCAAATCCGGCGCATAGCTTGCCGTCACGATCGCGGCCGTCGGCGTCTGGCGAAGGACATCGGTCTCGGGGCTCGGCACGAACCGGCTGTTCAACGGCTTGCTCCGGGGCCTGCTCCAGGGCGAGTCCTGGCAAGCGCGGGGTGGCCCAAAAATTTCTGGCCGATCACGCGCCACAGGAACAGGGGATTGCCGACCACATAGCGGCGCCAGAGGCGGCCCGGTTCGATCCACAGCCGAAACAGCCATTCGAGCCTGAGCCGGCGCATCCACAGCGGCGCCCGTGGCACCGTCCCGCTCAGGAAGTCGAGCAGCGCGCCGACGGCGATCGGCAGTGTGCAGTGGCGCGCATCGATATGGCGCGCGATCCACAATTCCTGGCGCGGCACGCCCATGGCGACAAGCAGCACGTCCGGTCTCAATCTGGCGATGCGATCGACGATCGCCGGCTCCTCGGCGGAAGAGAAATAACCGTCATGGATGACCACGAATCGGTGCTGCAACGCGAGCGCCGCCAGCTTCTTCGACGCCGCTTCGGCGTTGACCTGCGTCGCGCCGAGCAGCCCCACGGTCAGCGGCCTGCTGGACGCCTGCAGAAAGGCAGGGATGAAATCGGTGCCGTTGAGATTGTCCGGAAACGATGCCCCGTAAAGCAGTTTCGCCGCCAGATCGACGCCGACACCGTCCGGCAGGATGAGAAAATCGTCGAGCGCCTCGGCAACGACCGAGTCCGTATAGGCGACATTGGCGTTGTGAGCGTTGAGAAAGGTGACCTTGGTGAAGCGCCGCTCTGCAATCAACCGTGTCAGCAGGGCGACCGCGTCGTCCCAGCGGATGGCGAGGACCGAGATGCCCAGGATCGATTTCAAAGTGTCGACCCCGAAAGCGGCGCGGGCGGTGTGCATATTCATGCAAACACCTCCTTGCTGACGGGCCCTAGCTTTTCCAGGCCGAGCCTGATTGCGGCATCGAGCGCCTTCACCTGCCGGCGGTGGAAAGCGCTGCCGTCGACGTCCCTGACATCGGCCACTGCTGATTCCAGGGCGCCGGCGAAGGCGGCCGGATCATCGGTCACCACGCAATTGACCGGGCGATGGTCGATGCCGCGCAACGAATGGCTGGTGGCGACGGAAGGCAGGCCGAGTTCGAAGGTTTCGACCGTCTTGAGCTGCACGCCGCTGCCGGAGGTGCTGATCAGCGGGATGACGGCGGCACCCCGCACGAAAGCCTGCGCGTCCGGCACGCGCCCGACGAACTCGACGCCGGGATGCGCGGACGTGAGGCCCGATGGCACGCCGCCGGCAATCCTGACCCGGAAATCGGGCCTGAGATGCGGCACCACTTTTTTCAGGAACCAGTCGAGGCCGATGCGGTTCGGCTGCCAGGTCCAGGTACCGATCAGCGCCGCGTCGCAATCGATACGGCGCGGTTCGTTTTGCACGGGCGCTTCGGCGCAAGTCACCAGTGGCAGCGCCGCCGAACGGTGATCGGAGGCGACGCCGAGTGCTGAGCGATCTTCCTCGGCCAGCGTGAAGACGAAGCGTGCCCGGCTGCAGAGTCGTTCTTCCATGGCCTTGAGCAGCCTGGCCTCACGGCGAAACAACAGGCGCTGGAAAAGGCCGCCCGCGGCAGCGGCGTTCTCCTGCGCCGAACGATGCTCGACATTGTGGGCGACGAAGATCGACGGCCGGTCGGCAAACAGCCTTTCGAAGGCGCCGGCGAACTGCACGGAATTCAAGACATAACCGTCGAAAGGGCCGGCGCGTTCGACGGCGGCGCGGACCTCGCTGTCGGTGACCACGCGCAGCTTGACCGAGGCGAAAGTTAGGCCGGAGAGCATCGCCTTTGCAACCCAAGCGAGCTTTTGCAGCGATGACGCGCTTTCGGTGCGCACATCGACGGCACCGAGCACGATGGTGTTTTGCGGATCGCTCGCAGGCTTGCCCGGCCAGGTGAAGCCGATCACTGTGACGCGCGCACCGGCCCGCCGCAACGCGGCGATGATCGCGGCATTGGCGATCTCATAACCCGAGGCAAGAGCGCCGTCGGGCACGATCGATGTGGCGAACAGCAGATGCATCTCACCTATCCAGTGCTGACCCAGCTAGCAAAGCGCGGTGAAGCGTTGATTAAGTGAAAGTATTTGGTGGCCCGGCGTTGCGGATTTGCAGGCTCGTCCGCGAAAGGTGATTAACGAAACGTTATCGTCGCGATGCTATCGAGAACCAAACTCACCATCCCGGGCTGAACACGGATGATCCCATTGCCATCGGACGATTCGGTATCGATCGCGGGGCGCTCTCCGAGACTTGTCACGACGGCCGTCGAGGCGGTCGTGACGCTGCCGACCTTCAAACGGCCCGAGCAGCTTCTGGCGACGCTGGCGTCGCTCAAGGCCCAGGACACCGGCAGACGCTTCGCAATAATCGTCATTGAGAACGAGGCCGAGGCGCGGGCCGGCGCCAAAGCGGCGCTGCCGCTGTTCGCGCGCGGCGAGATATCAGGCATGGTCATCATTGCACATGAGCGCGGCAATTGCAGCGCCTATAATGCCGGCTGGCAGATGGCGATCCTGCATTTTCCAAATTTCAGGCACTTGCTGATCATCGACGATGACGAGATCGCTGATCCGCAATGGCTCGAGCGCATGTGCAAGGCGGCCGAGACGCTCGGTGCCGACATCGTTGGCGGCCCGCAAAGGCCTGTGTTTGCCGACGCGGCCCATGCCAGATGGGCCGATCATCCGGTCTTTGCGCCACCCTACCGGGAGACCCGGCGTGTGCCCGCGCTCTATTCCTCCGGCAATCTGCTGGTTGGGCGTTACGTGCTCACCGCCATGGGGCCGCCCTTCCTCGACCTGAAATTCAACTTCATGGGCGGCGGCGATTCCGATTTCCTGAGCCGGGCCGCACAGAGAGGCTTTGTGCTTGGCTGGTGCGCCGAGGCGCAAGTGCGGGAAAGCGTTCCGGCCCGGCGCGTCGAAGCCGACTGGATCCGTGCCCGCAGCCTGCGCAACGGTGTCATCTCGACACTGGTCGAGAAGAAGAAACGGGCCGGCACGCCGTTCGCCGGCACCAAGGTTTTCTTGAAGAGCCTGGCGCTGCTTGCCGCCTCGCCGTTTCGCGGCGCGGCCAGGCTGGCGCGGACAGGGTCATTGGCGACGGCCTTATACCCCATCCATGTAGCTGTCGGCCGCGTGCTTGCCGAATTCGGATACGCCAATGAGCAATACCGGCAGCCTGAGAAGAACTGAACGCGCGCCGCTCAGCGCGGCGTTCACACGCGACGGCGTCGCGACCGCGATCGCGGCGCTGCTGTTCACCGTCATTTTGGTGTCGTTTCGTCCCTTCCAGCCGGCCGGCGCCGAAATGACCGGCGATGGCGGCGACATCGTCAACCAGCTGGGCTTCGGCTCGCTCGGCGCGATCTCGATCTTTTCGCTGCTGGCTTTCGCCGACCCGCGCGTGGTGCGCTCGCTGCTCAGCCCGTCCTGGCTGCTGATGCTGGGCTTCTTCGTGCTGTCGGTGGTGATGGCAACCGACCCGCCGTCGGCCATGCGCGCCGCTTCCTTCACGCTGATCGGCATCTTGACGATGGCGACGATCCTGGCGCTTCCGCGCGACGCCGAGGCTTTCTCGAAAGTCATCATCTTCACCATCGTCGTCGTCATCGGCCTGTCCTATATCGGGCTCATCGTCTTTCCGCACGAGGCGCTGCACACCACCGATTCGCTGGAGCCGGAACATGCCGGCCTGTGGCGCGGCGTGTTCACCCACAAGAACATCGCCGGTCCTGTCATGGCCTGCTTCAGCTTCGCCGGGCTGTACCTCTACCGGCGCGGACAGCGGCTCTGGGGCGCGTCGATCTTTTGCGCGGCGATGATCTTCATGCTGCACACCGGTTCCAAGACGACGGCCGGATTGGTGCCGTTTTCGATCCTGATCGTCGTGCTGCCGAGCCTGATCGGCATGCGGCTCGGGACGCCGATCCTGTTCGCGCTGGCCATCATCGCCGCGGCGATCGGCACGCTGGGCATCGTCTTCCTGCCGCCGGTGAAGCACCTGGCGGCACTCTATTTTCCCGACCTGACCTACACCGGGCGCACGACGCTGTGGGAGTTCGCCGACGAGATGCTGGCGAAGCGGCCGTGGACCGGCTACGGCTTCGAGAGCTTCTGGGGCACGCCGCTGCTGTTGAACCAGGATCAGCCCTTCGACCGGGCCTGGGACATCAGAACCATCGTGCACGGCCACAACGGCTATCTCGACATCGCCGTGCTGATGGGCATCCCGGCGCTCTGCGTGGCGGTCTACACATTCCTGATCGCGCCGCTGCGCGATTACTTGCGCATCCCCTTGCGCAAGGAAAACATCTATCTCGGCGACTTCTTCATGATGGTGGTGCTGTTCGCAGCGCTGAACGCCTTCCTCGAAAGCTTCTTCTTCCATCGCGCCGACCCGGTCTGGCTGTTCTTCGTGTTCGGCATGTTCGGCCTCAGGCAGGCGTCGCTGCGGCCGATGGCGGTTCGTGGTCCGTCCTGATCCTCCGTCCTCACAGGGCTTCCCCGCCTGGTCGCGAGCGTCTATGGGAAGCCATCTTTTTGTTTGAGCATCGGATTTTCTCAAAACCGGTACCCCACTTTTGCGTCCGATGCTCTAGCGGAGGTTTTCTATGACGATCAGGCTTGTTCTCGCCGGTTGCGGCAATATGGGCTACGCCATGCTCTCGGGCTGGCTGAAATCGGGCAAGCTCCCCCCGGCGGCGGTCTTCGTGGTCGAGCCGAATGCCGATCTGCGCAAGCGTGCCGAAGCGCTCGGCTGCAGTGCTGCCGCCGATGCCGGCGGTATTCCGGCGGACGCGGTGCCGGCCCTCGTCGTCATTGCGGTGAAGCCGCAAGTGATCCGCGACGTGACCGCCGCGTACAGGCGCTTCAATGATGGCCGCACGGCCTTCCTCAGCATCGCCGCCGGAACGCCGGTGGCCACGTTCGAGGCCATTTTGGGCAATCGCGCGCCGATCGTGCGCTGCATGCCCAACACCCCGGCGGCCATTGGCAAGGGCATGATGGTGGTGTTTTCCAACCGACTGGTTTCCAACGACACTAAGCGTTTCGTTGCCGATCTGCTTTCGGCGAGCGGGGAAGTGACTGATATCGACGACGAAGGCCTGATGGACGCGGTGACGGCGGTGTCAGGGTCTGGCCCCGCCTATATCTTCCATTTCATCGAAGCGCTGACTGTGGCTGCCGAGAAGGCTGGCCTGCCAACAAAGACCGCCAGGCTGCTCGCCATGCAGACGGTCTATGGCGCCGCCTCGCTCGCCGCCGAAAGCGGCGTGGCGCCGGGCGTGCTGCGTCAGCAGGTGACCAGCCCCAACGGCACCACGGCCGCCGCACTTGCCGTGCTGATGGGCGGCGACCGGCTGATCCATCTGCTCACCGAAGCGGTGGAAGCAGCGCGGTTGCGGTCGATCGAGTTGGGGAAGTAGGCGGCGGCCCGCTCAGGCGAAACATCAATCGGCAAACCGAGTTGATCCGGATGACAAAGCCCGCCTGGGGCTCGTAGTACCGCCCCACCCAGCCCTGCGGCTTTGCCTGAAAGGGCAGCGCCAGCGTCGGCAATTGCCTTCGCCGACACATCGAACCCTGTCAGCCCCCGTACAGCATCTTGTCCTGCAGCCGGCGCAAGGCGAAAAGCTTGGTCGTCGGGTCGGGTGCGGCGTTGTCTGATGTCAGCAGCTCGCCCTTCCTGACCGGTCTCAGCACCTTGCCGCTTTCGAGCAGGCCGACCGGCACAGCGCGGTTGGCGCGAGCCTCTTCGACAGTCATGGTCCAGGAGCGGTAGCAGGTTTCGCCGATGGCATCGAAAATCTCGCCGGCGGCGAGATCGCGCTTGGCCACGGCGCAGACCTCGGCGACGGGCCTCGGCAGCGGCACCATGTCCGGCTTGCCATAGAGCGCGATGCGCGCGGCGGTCAACGGCACTTCCAGCGAGGTCAGATGATACGGCCGGAAGAAGCTGTAATAGGGGCCGTGGCCGATATGCAGGTCGTCCATGCGCTCGATGATGCGCGGATGCGTCGCCTCGACGATGACGAAGACGCCGGGCGCCACGCCCTTGCCGATGGTGTAGTCGACGACGCCCTTCCTCGACAGGATGCCGCCATCGGCGCGCGGGATGAGCACCTTGGCCAATTCATCGCGATTGGCCTTGGGGCCGTGCATGCCGGCAATGTCGGGCACCAGCCCGGTGGCGTTGGCGATGGCGCACATCTCGACCATGGTTTTCGAGCCGTCGACGAACTCGACCAGCATGCGCGGGTTCATGTTGCGGCGCAACGCTTCCGCGCGATAGTCGTCGGGGACGGCGTCTTGGTTGAGCGGGTTGTTCTTGCCCTTGCCGGCCGAGACGATGGTGTAGCCGAGCGCGGAGGCGAACTCGATCAGCTCCATGCAGCTGGACGGCTCGTCGCCGGCGCCGACCGAATAGACAACGCCGAGCCGGTCGGCCTGCTGCTTCAGATAGCAGCCGATGGTGACGTCGGCCTCGACATTCATCATCACCAGATGCTTGCCGTGCTCCATCGCCATCAGATCGAAATCGGCGGCGACGCCGGGCTTGCCGGTGGCGTCGATGACCACGTCGATCAGCGGATTGGTGACCAGCATCTCGTTCGAGGTGATGGCAATTTTTCCGCTCTCGATCGCCTCGCTGACCTTCGACGGCGTATCGGCCTCCCGTGCCATCGCCTCGTCGCCATAGGCGATGCGGACGGCATCACGCGCCGTGTGGGGGCGGCGGGTCGAGACGGCGCACACCGAAATGCCCGGCATCAGCATGCCTTGCGTCACCAGGTCGGTGCCCATCTCGCCGGAGCCGATGACGCCGATGCGCACCGGACGGCCTTCCGCGGCGCGCTTGGCGAGATCGCTGGCAAGCCCGGTCAGGGCGATATTGGTCATGCGCAAGTCCACTGCTTTCGATTTGAAGGGGGAATAGCAGGGAATGGTAACCTTTTGCCAACGAAACCGGCCGCCGTCGGCAATTTCTTGTGGCTGGCTTTCGCACTGCGAGCGGATAATCTTCCGCCCAGATAGTGTCTAGCGAAGCGACCGTCCTGTCGGGGCGGCGCGTGCCGACGGGATTTTCAGGGGAGGTTGAGGTGACAAACGAGTTCACGCCGAAATTCGATCTGGCTGACAAGGTGGTGCTGGTCACCGGCGCGTCGCGCGGCATCGGGCGCGCTTGCGCGCTCGCCTGCGCCGGCTCCGGCGCCGACATGATCGTGGGCGTGCGCAGCGCTGCCGACGGCGCGGATATCACTGCCGAGATCGAGCGCATCGGCCGGCGCGCGCTGGCGGTACAGATGGACCTCACCGATCTGACGACGGTGCGAAAAGCTGTCGCCGACGCCCACGCCGCCTTCGGTCGCATCGACGTGCTGGTCAACAACGTCGGGCTTGGGCCGGAAAACCTCGCGGAGAACGTTACGGAAGCGGATTTTGACCTCACCGTGAACGTCAACCTCAAGGGGACCTTCTTCACCACCCAGGCGGTCGGACGGCTGATGATCGCGGCAAAATCCGGGCGCATCATCAACATCAGCTCGCAAGCCGGCACTGTGACGCTGAAGGGCGAAGCGATCTACTGCATGTCCAAGGCGGCCATAAACCACCTCACCCGCTGCCTCGCGGCCGAATGGGCGCAGCACAAGATCACCGTCAACAGCGTCGCGCCGACCTTCATCTGGACCGACGGAACACGGCCCTCGCTCGCCGATCCGGACTTTCATGCCCATGTGCTCGGGCACATCCCGCTCGGCCGCATCGGCGACCCGATCGATGTCGCGGGAACCGTGGTGTTCCTCGCCTCGCCGGCAGCGTCGATGATCACCGGCGCGAATATACTGGTGGATGGCGGCTGGTCGGTGGCGTGAGCCCTCTTTGGCTGGCGCTGCGACACCGCCTCGCGAGCGTTAAGGCTTCCAATACGTCGCTTTCTGATGAGCAGCAAACGCAGATGCGGGAAGAGCAATTAAGGTTGTGCTACTGGTTCACGCCCGGGCTGGGAGATTGATGAAGGACACGAAGGCAGATGGCTGAGATCTTGAAGCGCTGGCACCAACTGCTGGAACGGCCCGGCTGTAACTGGCTGCCATTACCGAAAGCTCAATCGAGCGAAAAATCTCAATCGAACGGTAAATTCGACGAACTGCGGGATGAGCCCCTCTTCGTGGCTGTCTCGAAAACAGACGCCGCCACCCTAGCTGCTTACGACCGAGCGCTTGCGACTGTGCCGTTGTTTATCGAACATATAGAGAGGAATGCAGACGCCCTGTGTTCTGCGAAGCTTCGGTTTCGCGATCCCGACGAGTCCGAACGTCTTGGGGAGGACAGCTTTCTTTTTCTTTGGCTTACCGCCGTGCATTATCATGCTGAGGAGCGGCTATTTTCGGGTGCGTTTTTCGAGCTGCCACCCGAGCTTCAGAAATGGCATCAGGTCGGCCAGCGACTTGCATTTGAAGGCGACGATATTTTCGATTGGATGATTCTCGACGAGGGGCACTTGCATGGGGGATTCACATTGCGCGTAGCCCGAGACAAGCTTCCTGAGAAAGATCGTGGCTCATACGATCGATACGTCGGCGTTTCAGTTTACGAGCCACTGCCGTCCTGACTCGACGCCTGCTTTATGGCCTCGTCGAGCATTCTGACTGCAGTCATCTTCGATACGCCAAGCCGCCCAAAGACACGTTCCTGGACAAGACAGTCGACACCCGCTAGGCCGGATAGCCTCGTCACGCTTACGCGGTAATGCCGTCAGAGCGCCGGCAAGCGGCCGGGCATTACGGAACGGCAACTTGACAATGGCCCAGTCTTTCAAATTGAGTGAAATCACGATCAATAGAGAGTCGGCACAAGACAGATGGGCGAGACAGATATGGCGTGGAGAGAAAGAAAGACCGGTTACGGCAAAGGCCACTATTTCAACCAAATGGGCCTTGCCCTGCTGGTGCTCGTCTTTCTCATCGCCCTGCCGCTCGCTTTCTTTCCCGAAGACATACGGAAGTTTTACCTCAGCGAGGGCGGTCCAATTGAGGTCTTCTCGGCCGCAGGCTATCTGATCGTCGTGGCAACGCTTGTCCGGGAAACGTCCTATCGGGACCTGCTCAAGCGGTGGTACCTTGTCGCCATCCTGATCGCGATGTGCCTGCGCGAGCTGGACTTTCATGCGCATTTCACCACCCACAACATCACCAAGACCACCCTCTATATCTCGCCTGACGTTCCGCTGTTGGAAAAGCTAATCGGCGCGACGGTCGTTATTGCCCTCGGCGTTGCCTTCTATTTGCTCCTGAAGAACGGCTTCCGTAGCTTTGTGCACGGGCTTCGCCACGGCGAGGCGACTGCCGTGGCCATTGCCGCAGCGGTCGGCTGCGCCGTCCTTTCCAAGGTCATCGACGGGGCGCCATCAAATCTCACATTTCTCAGCATCCAGTTCACCCGGATCTATACCTCCACAGTGTTCGAGGAAATCCTCGAATTGGGGATTCCGATCTTCCTAGCCATTGCGGCGTTCTCGGCCTTCCCGACGCAGGATGGTCTCGCAAAATGGGCCTCGGGACAGATCACGCCAAACAACCCCAGATCCGTCACCTAAACGCCGGATCCAACGGGCCAGAACTTCTCGAATGTGATGCTCTGGTCCGCCGCGGTGTTGCCTCTATTTGCTTGGGAAACAGGTGAGGCAAAACATGTGGAATGTGGCGAAAGACGGCTGGACACTTCTTAAGGAGAGCATCCTCGGCTTCATCAATGACAATGCCTTGAGCCACGGGGCAGCTATGGCGTTTTATGCCACGACCTCGCTTGCACCGATCCTGCTCATCGTTGTTGCCATCGCTGGCATGGCCTTCGGAAACGATGCGGCACAGCTGGCGCTTTCGGCCCAGTTGTCGGGCCTGATGGGTCCGCAGAGCGCCGAGCTTCTGCAAGCCACAATCGAGAACGCGTCGAACAAGGAGGCGGGAACTCTTGCCAGCATTTTGGGGCTCGTCACACTTTTGGTTACCGCATCCGGCGTGTTCGGCGAAATGCAGGTTGCCCTGAACGAGATCTGGAAAGTCAAACCGGGTGGCACATCGATTTCACGGCTCGTGCGGGCACGCGCTGCCAGCCTCGGTCTCGTCGCGGCGCTTGGCTTTCTGCTGCTGGTGTCCCTAGTCGTAAGCGCTGCAATTTCGGCCCTTGGAGATATCATCAACGCATATCTGCCCTTTGGCACCCTCATCCTGAGCGCAATCAACTGGATCGTTTCGTTTGCCCTGATCGCTCTGTTGTTTGCGGCAATCTACAAGGTCCTGCCCGACCGCGCGCTGCAATGGCGCGACGTTGGCGTGGGCGCCGTAGTAACGGCGTTTCTCTTTACGATCGGCAAGTCGCTGATTGGCTGGTATATCGGAACCAGCGCCGTCGCATCGTCATACGGGGCAGCCGGTGCGCTGCTCGTCGTGCTGCTGTGGGTCTTTTATTCGTCGGAGATCTTTCTGTTGGGCGCCGAATTTACACGAGCCTACTCGGTTCGATACGGCAGCCGATCCGATCTGGAGGCGACCATTGAAGCAAGTAAGACGCGAACAGATGCCGGCGACGCCGGCCAGGATCGAAAAGTCTGAGAAACGAAGTCCTCGGCGGGATTGTTTTCGGCAGTCTCCTTACCACCGTTTTAAGCCATTTCTGGCATCAACACCGGCGCTGAGACGTCCGGCGCGGCGGCCCGAGGCGAGCATGGTCTTGGGGACATCTGGGGGGACATCCGGTCGAAGCGACCTGCGAAGTTCCTTCGCCGCAGCCACCAGCTTGGCGCGGTTGCTTCCATATCTCTTGATCAACTGATGGACTTGCGCGGGGGTGATGCCGTTTTGCCGGGCAAAATACCTTACTACGTAATCCTCGCTGCCGGAGATCCGATCCCGGTGGCGGGGATAGAGCTTCGCCGCGTCGGCTGTCATGCTTACTCTCCTTTGGTCCCGTTTGCGCACAATCTATGATTGGCCAACGCAAAACGGGCGAATTCGTTGCCGGATGCGACACCAGCGCGCTTCGCTTTTTCGCCGCAGGCCCGAACGCCCGGCCAAAGCAACCGGACCGACGCGCTTTTAAGCGATATGCAGATTTTTCGAGACTCAGCCCTCTGGCACGCGCATGATATTGGCAGGGAGGAAAAGCCATGCGCGAATTGCCAAAGAGCATTGACGCAGACGTTGTAATCGAAATCAGCAGGTTGCTCGATGACCATGCGAAGTCGGCACCAGTGCCAGTCCACAAGCTTGCCTTGATGATCTCGAATCGTGTCGAGACCGATCTGCCGACAGCTTCCATCGAAGAGTTGATCGTTGAAATGGCCATGACCCGCCAACTTCCGATGCTGTTCGATCTACCGGGGGCGGATGCAGACAACGTCATATCGATCGCCTTGGCGCGCGCCAGTTGATCCGGCTGAGGGACCTTTCCGTCGAGTGTGATTTCGAGACGCGGATCGTTCGTATCCTGTTCCAATTCGCGCCACTGGCTCCGGCCGGCGGCTTTTTGCTGCGTCGCCAAGGCTAATCGTCATGGGCAATAATCGTCACGGACGATCCGCTGTTTTGGAACATCTGGTGTCCAGTTGCATTTCCTCTAGACAACAAAGGAGGAATTCATGAACTGGGATCAAATCAAGGGAAAATGGATGCAGTTCAAAGGCCAGGCTAAGGAGCAATGGGGTGACCTTACCGACGATGACCTTGATCGCATCGAGGGCAATCGTGATCAACTCGCAGGCCGCATTCAGGAGCGGTATGGAATCGCCAAGGAAGAGGCAGAGCGCCAGATAGACGACTGGTCCAGAAGCCTCACCTGAGCGTCTAGTATCGAGGCTGCACCGTCGATCGGCGCAGCTTCGACAGTCCTAGAGCGGGATGGGTTCGAATTGAACTGGGCATTTCGCTCTATCTATTTGTTTAGCCGCATCTCTGCGACGCCATTGATTCCACTTGGCTGAAAATGCTCTAAGCCTGCCGCTCCGAAATGAGCGGCGGGCGAGGTAGATGCGACGGCGGGTTGATGTATGCCAGCCGTCGCTTCAGGATCTTCGGAACGAGAGCTAGCGCGCCGATTGTCTCTTGGCTTGTGCGGCGACGGCCGTGAGGAAAGCCGTTGCGGCAGTATCACACGCCGCTCGGGACGGGCTATAGGCAAAAAGGATCAGTTCGGCAGCCCTTATCGTAAGGCCATGCTTTTTAGCGAATGCAGCTATTTCGTAAGGCTTGTCGTGGTCTATGGCCGGACCGTGGTCTTCGTTCATTGCTTCCTCCCGTTTGCGACGTTCCTCGCCTTGGCCCCTCCTTGGCGCAAAGATTAACTTACGGGGAGTTGAGAGAGTCTACCAATTGGAGATTGCAATAGGCCTACGGTGGACGACCGCCTGATGCGGCGCGTCGAGGCCAAAGACTCCATTTTGTCCGCTGCACATCGAAAAAGATATATAATTGCGCTGATATCGCAGGTGGTCGACGCAAGCCAATGCCGATCTTTTCAGTCAAGCACACGACCGTCTATCGCTACACGCAACAGGTGACGTTTGGCGAGCATCGGCTGATGTTCAGGCCGCGCGATAGTTTCGATCAGCGACTTCTGGATCATGCGCTGTTGGTGGACCCCGAGCCGAAAGAGGTTGGCTGGATCCATGACGTTTTTGGAAACTGCGTTGCGGTAATCGACTTCCAGGGTTCCGGCGACGAACTGCGTTTCGTGACAGACATTCGGCTCGACCACACGCCGCAGCATGCGCCTGATTTCCGTATCGATGAAGCAGCACTCAGCTATCCATTTTCCTATGATCCCGACGAGGCAACCGACCTCACCCAGACCATCGAGCGCCATCATCTCGATGACGGCGACGAGATCGGCAAATGGGCACGACAGTTCGTGAGCGCCAGAGGCCACACCGAGACGGGCAAATTGCTGATGACACTTTGCTACGCCATCCACGAGAGCTTTGTGTATTCCCGTCGAACTGAATCAGGGACGCAACCGCCTCTCATGACCTTGCACCTGCGTCGAGGCACATGCCGAGACTTTGCGCTGTTCATGATGGAAGCGGTTCGTTCGCTCGGTTTTGCTGCCCGTTTTGTGACTGGTTATGTCTATGTGCCGAACCGCGACAGCGCTTCTGTCCTCGGCGGCGGTTCGACGCATGCCTGGTGCCAGGTCTATCTGCCTGGCGCGGGTTGGGTCGAGTTCGACCCCACCAATGGCATTGTCGGCAACCGGGACCTTATCAGGGTGGCTGTGGCCAGGCATCCTGGGCAAGCCATCCCTCTTTCCGGAAGCTACTGCGGCAGCGCGTCGAGCTTTCTCAGCATGACGGTGGAGGTCAAGGTGGTGAAGGAGGCTGGTATCAATAACCGGCATCTATAAAAATTAGCATCCTCTAAATGTGTTCGGAACTGTTCGCGGCAATCCGGAGTTTGCTTTAATCAACGCATTGGAGCTTCGATGCGTATCCGCGCAGGTTTCAAGCTCGCCTACGAATGTCCGCAGCCGACACCGATGCTGCTCGTCCTTGATATCCATCCTTCACGTCGCGTCGATCTTTTGACGGAACAGATCATCGGCTTCGATCGCCCGGTCGACGCCCGCGGCTACATCGACGTTTTCGGCAATTTGTGCACGAGAATAGAGGCGCCCGCCGGGCTTACGACGATATCAACGAACTTCGAAATTTATGACACCGGCAAGCCGGAAATTGTGGCCGCGGGCGCCGTCCAGCACGACATCAAAGAGCTGCCCGACTACGTGCTCAGGTTTCTTCTCGGCAGCCGCTATTGCGATACCGATCGGCTTGGCGACTTCGCTTGGGCCAATTTTGGCAATACCGCACCCGGATGGGCGCGCGTCCAGGCGATCTGCGATTTCGTTCACGAACACATCACCTTCAACTACCAGGCCGCGGACACGCTGCGGACCGCCTACGGCGCGCTAACCGATCGGGCCGGCGTGTGTCGCGATTTTGCGCATCTGGCAATCACGCTGTGCCGTTGCATGAATATTCCGGCGCGATATTGCACCGGCTATCTCGGCGACATCGGCATACCGCCGATGCCGTACCCCATGGATTTCAACGCATGGTTCCAAGCCTATCTCAGCGGCCATTGGTTCACCTTCGATGCACGGCACAACCAGCCTCGCATAGGCAGAATCCTGATGGCGACGGGATGCGATGCCAATGACGTCGCTATCTCAACGAGCTTCGGTCTTTCCCGGCTCACCCGCTTCGAAGTCATCACAGAAGAAATCCACGCCGAGCCTGAGAAGGCGTCAGCCCGCCGCACCTTTCGGCATGACGGGCTTCAGCGTGAGGGGTCAAGTCAGTCGTAGATCTTCACAATCTTGCGGGTACCTGGATCGACCAGGACGGTTCGGCCATCGACGACGACGTAGCGGTATTGAACGTCCGGCACCTCGTAAAGCTCGACTGTTTCGGGCAGAGGGGTGCCGATGTTGAGCTCCACGCCGGGAAGGCTGAGTGATGCCACTGGTTTCTTTTTCACGTATTCGCGGATCACAGTGTCCTGCTCGGGTTGGATAATGACGTCCTGAGCGGCGGCGGCGCTGACGCCAACGAACAGAAGGATGCCTGCCGCAGCCGATGTAAGTTGCTTACCCATAATAGCCTCCAAGCAACCTTCAGCTGCGGTGCTTGATTGCTGCCGCGACGGGGTTGCATAGTTATTTGAACGATGCGGCGCAATTCTTGTTCCATTTTGTAGTGCGCGAACCCGCTGCCACGGCATATCAACGCCGTCGTTCGAGGCCGCCCGCCGAACGCGCTCCCGCTCAAGGCTTAGGTTCTTCCGGAGGAGGCGCGTTTGGGACTGGACAATCAGGATGTGGCCATTTTTCACACGGAGAGGGCTTGTCGCCAGCGTCGCCATAACGTTCCACGAGTTTTGCGAATCCGTAGGCGAAGGCGGAAAGCAGCGCCAGGATAACCACTATGCGAGCGGCCATACGGGATTATAGCAGGATCCCGCTTAGGATTGACCCCATCATCAGCTTGCGCTCGACAGGTTTGCGGCGAGGTTCGCAAGATCTGAACGCATCTCGTGACCTTCCACACCGTTGCCACAGCTGGGCGACGCGAATGCGTCGGTGCGCCGGCATAGATTGGGCGATCTCGCTGGCAACGGCCGCTGGAAAGCCGAAAAGTCAGTATCTCGATATGCGCATGTCATCGTTTCGGAAGGCTGATTGCTCCCGACTCGCAAACGCAAAGTGACCAGGCGCAGCGCACGATTGAAAATCTTCGGGAAAACTGGTGCTGCGAGAGAGGATTGAACTCTGGGAATGTATGATGAAATCAAAGGCTTAGACGAAATTTTGTAACATTGTAACGTCCGACAAAATGACCTCCGTCGCTCAGTTGGCAAGGTCTCACACGGGAGGGATAACTCTCGGGCGGCGCTGCTCGTTTTCCAACGCAGCCGATTGCCTCCGTGGGTCTGTCCACTCATGGACGGCTTCGCCCTGCGCCGATCTGACCGCCTCAGCGAAGAACACCCGCGACAATGCGTGATAGAGCGGCTCGTGCGAGATCATGCGAGCTGCGTCGTAGCCCAGCGCCGAAGACCAGGCCGAGCGTGCTGCGAGACCAGCGCCCATGGCCAGTGATGCGCAAAGATGCCGCGGGGTATGCTCTGACTGGAGCCATACTAACCCGCCGATGTGAGCCTGCGGGCACCTTCCGGGAGCTGCTTGCACCGCCTACCCCGCCGCAAGCCTCCGTCTTTGCCTCAGGCCCCTGTTGCGTTAGCATAGGCACAAATTAGCTATGCCTGATGAATCGGATTCGCGGAGGGGGCGAGAGTTCATGGAAATGCAGCAGGTCCGCTATTTCCTGGCGCTCTCCAGCACGCTCAACTTCACCAAGGCCGCGGAAGAATGCAATGTCACGCAACCTGCGCTGACCCGGGCGATTAAGACGCTCGAGGATGAGCTGGGTGGAGAGCTCCTTCGGCGCGAGCGCCAGCATTCTCACCTGACCGAACTCGGCCGGCGCATGCTGCCTTTGCTGCAGCAATGTTACGATGCCGCCGCTTCCGCCAAGTCACTTGCCAAAGCAGTGCAAAGCAGCGACGTGGCACCGCTTAATGTCACCATTTCCAACAGCGTGAACATAGCCCTGCTGGTATCACCATTCGCGGAGCTTTTCCGGGCCTATCCCGGGGTTCACCTCAAGATCAGCCGCGGCTCGCCGACCGCCGTCGTCGATGCCCTCAAGAAAGGCGATGTGGAGCTGGCCGTTGCCGGTCCTCTGGGGCGGGCCTGGGATCGGCTCGACACCTGGCCGCTTTTTCAGGAGGGAATCGAGCTTGTCGTTAATTCCGATCACCCTCTTGCCCGTCGCAACGAATCCGACGTGGCCCTCAGCCAGCTTGCCGCAGAACCGGTGCTCAGCCGCGTCGATTGGGAAACGAGCGAGGAGCTATCGCGCTGCCTCGCAGCGAGAGGCTTTACGCCTCGGACCGCGCATGAAGTTGAGACTGACCACGATCTGCTGGCACTGCTGGAGGCCAACGCCGGCGTGGGCTTCGTCTCCCTGACAGCACCACAGTCGCCGAACATCCGCAGGCTTAAGCTGCGAGACGTCAACATCTCACGGACCGTCGCTGTCTATGCGGTCGCCGGCCGGCATCGTTCCCCGGTCGCCACGACGCTGCTCAACCTGTTGCGCTCAACCGACTGGTCACCATTTGGTGTTAGCGAGCCCGCTTGAGCGCCGCAATCAGATCGTCGATGTCCATTCGCCGGCGGTAATCGGGATCGACGAAGCGATCTGTGATCAATCCGTTCGTGCCGACGATGAAAGTCGCCGGGATCGGCAGGAACCAGCTGCTGTTGCCCTGATAGCTAGGGAGATCATAACCAACTCCCATCAACCGTTCCATTTCAGCCCCGACCCAGATAGCGAGGTTGAGTGAGAGCGCATAGCCATTGTCCATGTCGGTCAGGAATGGAAACTGGGCACCTACCGTAGTCTTCATCGCCTTCGCAAATTTGCGTCGTTCGGGCATGATCACCACCACTTGGCCACCCAGTGCGGCAATCTCCTCCTGGACCTCTACGATCCCGATCGCGTTCAAGCGGCAATAAGGGCACCAGTGACCCCGCTGGAAGGCTATTACCGCCGGCCCCTGCTTCAGGAGGTCCACCAATCCGATCAGTTTGCCGCTGTCGTCAGGCAAGAGGAAGGCTGGCATGAGATCGCCAGGCGCCGGCGCCATCGCCCCCGCTCCCTGCTCCTGCAAGCGTGCCACCAGGCGGTCGACCGCATCGGCAAAATCGCCGTTTAGACGGCGAACAGCCTTTGCGACCACCTCCAGCCGCTCATTCAGCGACGCATCGAGTTCGACGGCAGCCTGCACGGACTGTTCAAGTGTCATTGTCTGGTTGTCGGGTGCCATTTCTGCACTTTCATAGCTTGCGTGCAGCCTATCATCGAAGCCCCTCGGCTACGGCCATGCTTTTCTTGCATGGATTCGATGTCCCACGTGCATCGAGCGCAAGCGAGATTCATAGTCTGTTCGCTGCCTCCGCTCAATTCGTTACATCATGTTCCTGACATCCGAGGCGAAAGTAGGGAAGCCGTAGACCATGTCGGACAGCTGCGATGCCGTGATGCCGTGTTTCATGGCAAGCGCAAAAATGTGGATCAACTCCTCGCCGGCGTGTCCGACCATATGGGCACCTAGGATTCTATCCGTCTTCGCATCCACGATAATCTTCGACCACGCGGCGGTCTCGGCATAGGTCCTCGCGGATAACCAGCCCTGTATGTCGTTCACATGGGCCCTCACGCCAAGACCTTGCTCTTTCGCTTTGGCCTCGGTCAGCCCGACGCTGGCCAGAGCGGGGACCGTGTAGAGACACGCCGGTATCTGCCCATAGTCTGGCCGGTGTCTCGGTCCATCGACGATGTTTCGTCCGACCATGCCGCCCTCATAGGTCGCTACTGGCGAAAGCTGCGGAGAATTCCACACCGCATCGCCGCAGACGTAGACGTCAGGATTGGAACGCGAGCGTAGGAGATCATCGATTTCGATGCGGCCTTCGCGATGCACGATAACGCCGGCGCCAAGATCGAGCCCCTCGACATTGGCGACACGTCCGGCGCAATTCACAACCCTATCCGCATCCACGGTGCATTCGATGCCATCCGCCACAAAGGTAACGCGCAATCGCCCATCGACCTTGTCGATCCTCTTGACCCAAGCAAGGGTGCGGACATGAATGCCAATGCGTTCGCTCTCGCCACGGATCTGGGCAACGGCATCGGCGTCGAATCCTCCAAGCAAATGCGGCAGCGCTTCGAGGATCGTCACGTCGACGCCGGCGCGCGCATAAACGTGGCCCAGTTCGAAGGCAATGACGCCGCCGCCGACGAACACCACCGCTCGGGGCAGCACCGGGTCGTTCAGGACATCGTCCGAAATCGTCAAATGCTCAGAGCCTGGAATTGCCAGTGAGCGCGGCTTCGAACCAGTTGCGATCACAATGTTCCTGGCTTCAAGCTCGCGGCCGTCGACGCTGATGGTATTGCTGCCGATGAATGCGGCCTCGCCGACGATGACATCGACGCCGCGCTTGGCCATCAATCCGGACAGGCGGCAGGGAATGTCCCTGATCATATCCTTTTCACGTTCGATCAGGGCTCGCCAGTCGAGCCTCGGCGTGTCGACCATGATTCCGTGCGGATGTGCCCGTTCGATCTCGTGGAGCGCGTGGGCCGCGGCGACGAGGACCTTCTTCGGCGTGCAGTCGCGATTGGGGCAAGTGCCGCCGAGGTCACGTGCCTCTATCATGGCCACCGATATCCCGGCGGCGCGCGTAGGCACAGTCACACCCATCCCGGCATTGCCGCCACCGAGGATCACGACATCATACTTTTCCATCGCGCCACCTGCACATGTTCAATGGAGCTTGATCCGAGGCCTGGTGCGCCTGGCCACTATCTCACCAATCGAATCCAGCGCGGTCTTCGCAAAGCCGTGCACCGCCTTGAGATGCATCTTGTAGAGCGAGCGATACATCAGCCGGGCAAGCAGACCTTCGATCTTCAGCCCACCAATCAGGCTGCCAAACGAGCCGTAGTCTGCGAGCGAAACAAGGGATCCGTAGTCGCGGTAACGGAATTCCGGCGCGGCCCGTCCCTTGAGACGCGCGGCAATCACCTTGACCAGGTGATCAGCCTGCTGATGGGCTGTCTGGGCGCGCGGCGGCAAGGGATTGTTCTCGCCGGGCAGGACACAGCTCGCGCAGTCGCCGATCGCAAACACGTTTTCGTCGCCCTTGGCTTGCAGCGTTTCATCCACGACCAGGCGATTGATGCGGTCCGTCTCGAGGCCATCGAGTCTTTTCAGAAGGTCCGGCGCCTTGATTCCAGCGGACCACACGACGAGTTCGGCCGGCACAAACAGCTTCTCGCCAAGCCTGACGCCGTCCTCTGTCACTTCGGTGACCTTGATCCCGCATCGTATCTGGACGCCGAGGTCACGAAGCAGGTGTGCCGAAGCGCGCGCCAGATGTTCCGGCAAAGCCGGCAAGATGCGCGGCCCCGCCTCGACGAGGGTGATGTGGATCAGCCTTTCGAAATCGATGTTGTCGAGGTTGTGCGACGCAATTTCCCGCATCGACTTGTGCAGCTCCGCCGCCAGTTCGACGCCGGTGGCCCCGGCACCAACGATGACGCAATGGAGCTGGCCTGGCGACAGCTGTTCGTATTGCGCGTTGGCGCGCAGGCATGCGTCTATCATGCGCTTGTTGAACCGGGCGGCCTGGTCCGCCGTATCGAGCGTGATTGCGTGACGAGCCGCCCCTGGTGTGCCGAAATCATTGCTAACGCTGCCGACTGCCAGCACCAGCGTATCATAGCCCAGCACACGCGGCGGGATGATCTGCCTGCCGTCGTCGTCGAAACTGGGCGCCACAAAGACCTGGCGCTTGGCGCGGTCGATACCGACAACCTCGCCGATGCGATATCGATAATGGTGGCGACTGGCATGGGCTATGTATTCCACCGCATCGTTCGATCTGCTCAGTGCGCCCGAGGCGACCTCGTGCAGAAGCGGCTTCCAGATATGGATGCGGTTACGGTCGACAAGCGTAATGGAAAGCCGCCGCTTGCCGAACTTGCGACCGAGGCGTGTTGCCAGTTCGAGCCCGCCCGCACCGCCACCAACGATCACCACGCGATGGAGCGAGCTATCCGCATGGGATGGTGTCTCCGGTATCGTGCGGAAAAGCGCGGCGTTGTTGGCGAGCACGGCTTCTGGAACCAGTCGTATTCCCGGAGTGATGATCTGCATCGGTATTCTCCGTCACTTTCCTCGGCCTCGCCGCGCTCGAAAATCACTCTTGCGATTCGTGGATGACGATGCCTTGCAGCATGTCGACATCGCATTCCCACGGCTTCTCCGAGAGAACGCGCATTCCATGCTCGTATCCTGCCTGCCAGCGCGTGCGGATGCCTGCCCGGGTGAAGTCGATGTCTTTGGTGTGGTCCTCGCCGTCGAGGCGCGGTGAAAGCAGCCGAACCAGGTGCATGACCGAGGGGCAGCCGTAGGAGGCGAGTTCCTTGAACCTCGGATCTTCGCGTAGCTCATCGGGAACGAGCTTTCCCATTTCGCGCACGACGTGCCGCAGACGATGTAATTGCTCCTGGCGAGCCACGTGACTCTTGCCGCGGCTGGCGTATTGAAGATCCTTTTGCCGTCCCATGACCTGCCAGATCGACTTCGGCTCCGTGCCGCGCGGCTGCCACATGTTGACCGCGAAGATCAGCGCATCGCGCCGTGGACGCGCATCCAGCACAACCTCGATCGGCGTATTGGAGTAGATGCCGCCGTCCCAGTACGGCTCGCCGTCGATGCAGACCGCCGGAAAGGCCGGCGGCAAGGCGCCTGAGGCCATGATGTGCGCGGGCGACAGCGTCAACTCTTGGCTGTCGAAATACTTGAGTTCGCTGGTGTTGACGTTCACGGCGCCGACGGTCAGGCGGGTGTGGCGCCGGTTGAGGTAATCGAAATCGATCAGGTTGCCGAGAGTCCGCTTCAGCGGGTCGGTGGTGTAGTAGGATGCCTTTTCGACTCCCACCTCCCGGTTCACCCCGAGCAGCGCGCTCGGGTTCGGCTCGAAGAAGCCCGGTATGCCGCGCACGACTGTGCCCACATTGGCGAAGACGTTGCTTGGAAGCATCATCTGGAAGAACTCGTCGAGCGGGCTGCTCCGGCTGACGCTGTCCCAGAATTCCCGCAGCCTTGGCAGGCGGTCTTGCGGCTCGTTTCCCGCAATCAGCGCCGCGTTGATGGCGCCGATCGAGGTGCCGATGACCCAATCAAGTGCGATCCCGCCTTCAACGAGCGCCTGGTAGACGCCGGCCTGATAGGCTCCGAGAGCGCCGCCCCCCTGCAGCACCAACACGGTCTGGCGCTGGCCCGGACCATCGGCGATCCGGCTCGGCTCAGTCACCGGGTCTGACGTTGAGAGATTTCGGGAGATCCTGTTCATGGCTTTGTCGCTCCTCATTCGGGCGTTCAATGAGCGGTCCAGCCGCCTTCGATCGGCATGATGGCGCCGGTGATCGAGGCCGCGTCGTCCGAGGCCAGGAACACGCAGAGCGCCGCTACCTCTGCCACGGTCACGAACTGCTTGGTCGGCTGGGCAGCCAGAAGCACGTCTTTGATCACCTGCTGTTCGGTAATCCCGCGTGCCTTCGCCGTATCCGGTATTTGCTTCTCGACAAGCGGGGTCAGCACGTATCCGGGACAGACGGCATTGACGGTGATGCCCTGCTCCGCGACTTCCAGCGCTACCGTCTTGGTCAGGCCGGCGACCCCATGCTTGGCGGCGACATAAGCGGATTTGTATGGCGAGGCGACAAGAGCATGCGCCGAGGCAACGTTGATGATGCGGCCCCACTTGCGTTGCTTCATCGCGTGGAGAGCGCGTCTGATCGTGTAGAACGAGGACATCAGATCAATCGCCACGACCGCCTCCCATTTTTCGATCGGGAACTCGTCGATCGGCGCGACGTGCTGAATGCCGGCATTGTTGATCAGGATGTCGATTGCCCCGAACTCGGCGATCGCCTTGTCCATCATTGCGGTTATAGAGTCGCCCCTGCTCATGTCCGCATCGTCGTAGCGGACGGTCACCCCATGGTCGGCTGCAAGCTTTGCCCTGAGGAGCTCGATTTCACTGGCGTCGCCGAAGCCGTTCAGAACGATGTTGCAACCTTTGGCCGCGAAGGCTTCGGCAATGCCTTGGCCGATGCCGCTGGTCGAGCCTGTGATAAGTGCTGTCTTTCCTTTGAGCATCGTCGCTTCCTTCGGTTGGAGCTGCGGCCTGACGGCGGGCAATCGGCGGCGAGCAACGGATCTCCGCGCCCACGGTCTGAATTCTGGGTCAAGTATGGCGGGCCACTCGAAGCAGTGGAAATGCCGTTGAGACATGGATTCGATAGCCGACGCTCAGATCATCAAGCTCTATGCCGGCGCCGCCGTCGACCATGCTGCCTTGTTTGTTTGACGTTGGGGCAGCCAGTAAGATCCCACCGTATGCCAGCCCGCCGGGGGCGTGCCGTGTAGATCAGTCAGGTCAGATATTTCCTGGCCGTCGCGAGGGAATTGAACGTTCACCAGGGCGGCCGAGCAACGTCACGCAGCCCGCGCTTTCACGCGCGATCAAGCTGCTCGAGGACGATTTTGGCGGCGCGCTTTTTCATCGTGAGCGACGGCAGTTGTCGCGCTGGTGCGCCAGGCCATGCAAAAAGGGTTCGGCGAGCGGACCACGTTATCCGCCGCCGGGTAGCCTTGCCGCGCCAAACAACCTGCCTCGCGTGCGGTCGGAGGATCTTCGGCACATCATCCGCGCTCAGTTTTTCCTGATCGTCGAGGTCACGGACCGGATGACCTCGGTCGCCATCCTGAACTGCGGCGCGCGATCGGTGATGCCATGACGCTTGGCGATCCAGTCGAAATCGCTGTAGGCGGCGTAAACCGAACCATCCGTGGCCTGGTAGACCAGCACGCGCACCGGCCAGTCGAGACCGGCTTCGGGGTTCGACGTGATGAAGGTCGTGCCGAGCGCCGGATTGCCGAACATAACCAGCGACGACGGCCTGACATCGTTGCCAGCGTCCTTGCCAAGCCTTGCCTGGTCGATGACGCCAAAGAACATGATGCCCTTCTTGCGGACGTCTTTCTTGATACGGGCAACGGTTTCGGCGACGGAATAGTCGCTCTTCACCGTGACGACGCCATCCGAAGCGGCAGCCGGGACGACGATCGCCATCAGCATGGCGGCGCCGGCAATCAAGGTTTTCAGGTAGGTGGTCATGTTGGTCTCCTTTGGTTTTCTGGGTTGCGTGGATTTTGGATATTGGGTTGATATCTCTGTTCATTGTCGGCTGAAGGTCGCCTTGTGATCGACGTTCTCCCGATCGTCAGGCGGTCGGCGACTTCAATGACCGCGCGACCCCGATCGCGCCGGCGAGGACCGTAGCGAGCACGGCCACGCATGCGGTCCAGCCGATCCGGTCGTAGATCTGTCCGATCACGAAGCTGCCGGCGAGCCCGCCTGTATAGTAGGAAGCAAGGTAGATGCCGCTTGCGGCGGTGCGATCGCGCGAGGCCGTCCGGCTGACGTGTCCTGTCGCTATTGCCTGCGCCAGGAAGGTGCCAATAGCGACCAGCGCCATCCCGCCGAGAACAATGGGAAGGCTGGTCGTGAGCAGCAGAAGCAAACCCAGGATCGCCAGCGTAAGCGTTGCATCGATGCCGATCCTTGGGCCCAGGCCCGCAGCGAGACGCCCGGCGAGCGGCGTGGTCAGCATGGAAGGCAGGAAGACGAAATACACCAGCCCGAGCGCCATTGGCGACAGCGATAGCGGGGCGGTGACGAGCTGGAAGTTGACATAGGTGAAAGTGCCTATGAAGACGAAGAGGATCAGGAAGCCGATCGCGAAACAGGCGCGCAGCTCGACGTTGTTCAGCGGGCCCTTCCAGGCCGCGCGGGCAGGCTCGCCTATCGCGTCGGCGCGCGTCATTGCGGATGTCTTCTGCAGCGTGAGCCAGACAAGAGCCGCGCCAATCAGATTGAGGGCGGCGAACGTCAAGAAGTTAGTGGAGATGCCAAACGTATCTGCGACGGCGGCCGACATAAGCCGTCCGAAGAAATTACTGGCGACATTGCCGGTCACATAGGCCGCAAGCGCACCCGTCGTCTGCCGCGCGGAAAAATGCTCGGCCAGGTAGGCCATCGTCAGCGTGAACGCAGTCGACATGCACAAGCCCTGGACGACACGGAGCAGGCCAAAGGCGACGATGCTGTCTGTTTGTGACAGCAGCATAGTCGGTATCGCCAGCACCGCAAGGCTGATCCAGATGCCGTTGCGGCGATCGAGGTTCCTGCCAAAAAGCGCCACCGCAATTCCGGCCACGGCCATGCCGAAAGTGCTGGCATTGACGGCAAAGCCCATCGTCGCGCGGCTGACGCCGAACTTTATCACCAGCGACGGCAAGATGGCCTGGGTGGCGAAGAGATCGACAAGTGTCAGGAAGGCAATCACGGCAATAATACCGAAGCGCCAACTGTCAGCGGCAACCATCCGCAGCCGCCTTGGTTCGGTCTGTTCGCTTGTCGTCATAGCAGGACTCCGTGGCCACACGTCCCCAGGTGATTACCTGAGGACGCGCTTTCAGTAGCTGATGCTAGGAAACGGTCATCGCAATGCGTGACTCACATCGTGTGGTCTTCGCGCATTGCCGGTGGCAGGATGTCGGCCGAATAGAGCACCGCCGGGACCTTGCCATTGTTCTTCCACCAATGGGCGAGCTGGCCGAATTCGACGCTCACGTCGCCAGCCTGGTGTTCAATTCCCACCTTGCAGGTGCTGCGATATTCGGTGATCGAGCCTTCGACGACGAGGATGTTGGCGGGACGAACAGTGTGCTCGTGCCAGGGCACGACACCGCCGGGCTGAACGACGAGCTTGCGCAGGCGCAGCATGTTGCCTTTCCAAGCCTCGCCCTTCGGGCTCAGATCGATCGCGGAAAGGACATCGTCGGTAACGCCTACTGGCTTGCTCGGATGCTCCTGGATATCAGTCGTGGCAGCTTGGCCCGCAGGGCAGTCGCCGGCAAAGGCCGGGGCAACGGAAAATGCAGCCGTTGCAGTAAGAAGTCCGAGCGTCAGCGCGAGGGTCAGCGGCGCCGGCAATGCAATTGTTTTGGTAGCCATGTTGTATTTCTCCTTTGTCGGTGCCCAAACGCGGGAGGCGGGGCATGACGAGGAGAGTGACGGGATCCACAAAGAAAGAGAAATGCTGCCTGGCTCTCAATTCGATACCTGAAAACTATGGTTACACACGTGGCGACGGATGGGAGGTGTGAGAAGCACGTGGCGAGAATTAAAAGTCTTCGACTATGCTTCAGGCCGCCGTCTTGTGGACTGCCAATGGCATGGCGCTCATCGGCCAGCCATGTGCCTTGACGCTGCTCACGAAGGCCGAAGCGGCCGGCGAGAATCTTCGTCCTGCCACGACAACCAAGCATACTTCCCGCCAAACCTCGGGGTCGACGACGGGCCGGACCTGCAAGCCGGGGATCACCGCGCTGAATTCGGGGATGAAGCAAATTCCAAGGCCTCCGGAAACCATGTTCTGGATCCAGTCCTCGCGCTCGCTGGCATAGGAAATCCTGAGCTTCACGCCGCGATCGCTGCAAAGTCCGGCGAGGTGATCGCGATACTCGCAGTTCAATCGCCTGAGGTAGTTTTCCCCGTCGAGTTCGGAAATGGAAACATTGTCGTTGCGGGCCAGTCGATGGCCGTTGGGCAATGCCAGGACGAAGCGCTCGCGATAAAGCGGCGTGACATCGAAGCGTTCGGGAAAACTGTCGCTCGATGCCATGATGGCGACGTCGATGTCGCCCGATTCGAGCAATTGCGAAAGTGAGGTGGGCACGCCCTCGACAAGCTGCAGCTGGATGCCCTGCTGACGTCTGCTGAACTCGGCCAGCAGACCAGTGAACCGGCGCGGACCGATGGTGCACATGACACCAACCTTGAGATTCGCATTTTCCAGACAGAGAAACCTTGATGCCTCTTGCCGAACGCCGGTCAGTTCATCGAGGATTTGCTGGAAACGGGGTCGCAGCAGAACGCCTAGATCCGTGAGATGGGTGAGATTTCGCTCGCGGCGAAAAAGCAAGCCGCCGACCTCTTCCTCAAGCTGCTGAATTGCGCGCGACAGCGCCGGTTGCGTTACGTTGCATTTTTCGCCGGCGCGCGTGAAATTTCGTGTCTCGCAGACTGCAAGAAAATAGCGGATGTGATGGATGTCCATGCCGATTGTCCCCGAACTGCATATGGTTCATGTGCTGGCGTCGGAGCCTGCCGCAAAGCGTCCCGTCGTGCCAATGCACTGCCGCTATAAAGTCGATAGCGGCCCGTCATGATGCTTTCTGAAGTCGAGGTGCGGATCATTGCGCTACGGCCAGAGCCCCGCTCAGGCCGACCTAAAAACAATGATGGCGAGCATTTGCTCGCCATTATGCTCGTGTTGCGCCAAAAAGGCCAATCGGCGATTAGCTGTTGCCGCCAAGCTGATGGACCTTGACGCAAAACTCGGCATACGGCTTGCTCATCGCCGCGTCATTGCACTCCCTCTTCATCGCGTTCCGCTTGTCCTTCGACATCGCATTCCAGGCTGCTTTGAATTCTGCATCCGACTTCATCGTCTTCATGCTCGCATCGGCGTAGAACGGCTGCATGTTGGACGGTGAATCCAGCGCGCCGGCAAACGCCACGCCGCCAAGAACGGAAAGTGCAAACGCGCCAAGGCAGATAGCTTTGATATTCATGGTGGTGATCCTTCTCTGAGGTTGAACAGTCGTCCCATCGGCGACTGCGTAATGATCGGCAGCAATTTTAAACTCTTCGGTTCCCCCTTGCCGAGATCGACTTTGCTGCGATTGGCGGCCACCTTGCCAATGCCATCTGCGTATGGAGTTTATGCCGGTTCTGTATCCCGCGGATGCTTGGCGGCAGAACGCCAATTGGCACCACCCAAAGCGAGCACGTTCGCGCAGAATGCGGCATGGCGCTCGCTCACTCCGGGTCGTTGCACGCGGATTTTTGCCTGCCTTGCACAAACCTTCCGCCGCGCAGGCGATTGCAGCAATGCACCCTGCCTATGGAGTTCATGCCACCTTGGCATTTCGCCAACAGGAAATGATGTGGCAGTTTCTCCATGAGACGCCCTGGCTGGCGTTTTTGGGATGGAGACTAAAGATGCATGTCCAGACCGAAATCGAAACCAACAACGCCGTCATTGCCGGCGCAAGACCTGCGATGGACGGCGGACAGCTCGTCGACATAGTTCTGGCAAGCGACGCGCACGGCGCTTTTGTCTGGGGCGTGCTCGATCGCTTGCTGGATGAGCCTGGCCTTTCCTTCGGCAACATCACCGCGTCGGGTTTCAGCGCGCTGGAGGCGGCGGTTCTGGCCTACGGCCTCGCCCTCGCCGGTCGCCGTGGCGCACGCACGGCGCTCGCCAACCTCTTGCGACGCATCAGCCACGTGTCGATGTTCGCAACCAGCAAAGCCAATCCGCTGCGATCGATACTGGAACAGTCAATCGACATCGCCGAGCTCCGCAAGAAAGGCTGCCCTGTGAAACTCAGCATTTCGGCTTCGAACGCCCGCACCGACGCCGTGAGGGTGTTCTCGGGCGATCAAGTGTCAATCGACGCTATCGTGGCGGCGGCCACAGTCCCATTCCTTTTCCCGGCCGTTGAGATTGACGGCGAGACCTATTGGGGCGACGGCGACCTTGCGGCCTTGGGGCAGGTGCGGTCGGTTGAAGCGGGCCATCTGCTGATCATCGCCGGCAAGCCTTCAGGGTTCACGACGCAGTGCGCGGATCGCAACATCGCCGCCAATCATGGCGCGCCGAAGCCCCCGCTGACCCACACCATATTCGACCGTCAGCACCGGGCTGGTGCAGCGCTGTTCGCCAGGCCGTGGACCGACTGGAGTGAGTTGACCGACAGGCGTGACAGAGGACGGGAGCGAGCCGAGGATTGGCTTCTGGCCGGTCATCTCGTTGTGAATGAACCTTCCGCCGCCGACGGCAAAACCCGATACGTCTAGGCGCCTCCCTCCCGCCTAGTCGCGCCTGCTTCGCCCCGTTCCACGGACGCAGGCGCCAAGCCCTCCGGTTCCCCGCCGGAGGGCTTTTTCTTTGCCGCTCGTAAATGAAGCGATGCGTATCAAATCCATGCCGAGACAGCATTTCAGCTCGGCCGTCTGATCGGGGACACTGCTTGCAGACAGGCCGCAAGGTCAGTCTTTCCCTCGAAACCCAAACAGGAGACACGACTGTGATCAACACCAAAGCCCTCATCGGATCGGCCCTCGCGGCCGCCACTTCGCTGGCCGCCACGGCCGCCCATAGCGGCCCCGCCGATCAGCCCAACTTCGCCTTCGAGAAGTGCTACGGCGTCGTCAAGGCTGGCCAGAACGACTGCCAGACCGCAACGCATTCATGCGCCGGCACCTCCACCGCCGATAACCAGCCGGATTCCTGGCTCTACGTGCCCGCGGGCACCTGCGCGAAGATCACCGGCGGCAGCGACAAGGCGAAAGCCTGAGCGATTCGGACTTCGAGCCAACCCTTTGGAAGGAGCAGACCGATGCCCCATGCGTTTCGTCCCCTCGCGATCCCCGCAACGGCGGGCATCGGTCTTCGCTCGCCTCACATCGGTGAGATGCTGACCCGCAGGCCCTCCGCGGGCTGGCTCGAAGTGCATGCCGAGAACTATATGGGAGACGGCGCCGGCGTCGATGCGTTGGAAAGGCTGCGCGAGATATACCCGCTGTCGGTCCACGGAGTCGGCCTGTCCCTTGGCAGCGCAAGGGGCGTGGATCACGACCATCTCCAAAGGCTGCGCAAGGTCTGCGAGCGCTTCCAGCCCGATCTCGTCTCAGAACATCTCGCCTGGAGCGTCGCCGACGGCGCCTACCTCAACGATCTGCTGCCGCTGCGCTATGATGATGAGGCGCTAGAAATCGTGGCGCGCAACGTCGAAGCCGTCCAGGACACGCTGCAGCGGCAGGTGCTCATTGAAAATCTGTCCGCCTATGTCGCCTTCGCGGACTCCTCGATGGTTGAAGCACAATTCCTGACCGAACTCGTAGCGCGGACCGGCTGTGGTCTGCTGCTGGACGTCAACAATGTCCAGGTCTCGGCGCACAACCTTCAATATGATGCGAGAGCTTTCATCGATACGCTGCCTGCCGAGGCTATCGGCGAGATCCATCTTGCCGGCCATGCAACCAATCAGGTCGGGACCGACACGGTTCTCATCGATGATCATGGTTCGCGCGTGCCGCCGGTTGTTTGGACGCTCTACCAGCATGCGATAGACCGGCTCGGACCGCGCCCCACCTTGATCGAATGGGACACCGATGTCCCTGTTCTCGATGTTCTGCTTGGCGAAGCGATGTGGGCCGACATGCTGACGGCTTCGATCATGTTCAACCAAAAGCAGACTGCGAGACAAAACGCGACAACCAGGGCGTGCTTGGTGTCCACGCTTTTTGAAGGCGAGGCTAGGGCCGGAATGCCCGTGCTTGCCGCATTTGCCGCCGCCAAGGCAGCACGGGCCACGCCCGTCGCGTCGCCGCCGCTTAAGGAACGATACCATGTTGCCGCTTGAGCTTCTCCAGACCACCATGGCACGCTCGGTTCTGATCACCGAGCCAGCGGTCGCTGCGACAATGCTGACGGCCGGCAAGGCCGATCCGATGGCCCGGCTGCGCATCTATCAGAACAACACGCGCAGCTCGCTGACCGCCGTGCTGATGGCGGTCTTTCCGGTCACCGTTCGCCTCGTCGACGAGCGCTTCTTCCGTTTCGCAGCCAGCGAGTTCATTCGCCGACATCCTCCAACGGGACCCCGACTCGCCTGCTACGGCGCCGGCTTCCCGCGGTTTTTGAAGACGATCGAGACGCTTTCCGACATGCCGGTCGTGGCCGAAACGGCGCGGCTCGAATGGGCCATCGCGGAGGCGCTCGACGCGGCATCGCTGCCGCCCCGCACCCTCGCGGAATACGACAAGGCTGACCTTAGCGCCTCGCCCGATATCCTGCTGCAGCCATCCCTGCGGCTGATCGTTTCGCACTGGTCGATCCTGTACGTATGGACAGCCCATCAGCATGAGACCGCGGTCGACCAGCACAGCGCATGGAAAAGGCGTCCCGAGCGCGTGGCGTTGTGGCGGGCCGGTGAGAGTGTCCGCCTGGTTCTCCTCGATCGCGCGAATTTTGCTTTCCGACATTCACTAAAACACGGCCTCGGCCTGGAACACGCCACGATGCGCGCCTTGGCACTCGACCCGGAGTTCGATCTCGTGTCCGCGCTCGTGCGTCTGTTCGGCGACGGGCTCGTTACGGATGTGCGGATCCCGACGCATCCCCTCTCAAACTGATGGAGACAAACATGACCGCGATACCGCAATACACACCCTCCACGCCGGCTGCCTTGGTTGGTCTCTACAGACGCCTAATCAAGTTGCCGGAGCGCATACCATTCTCACTCGTTCAGCTCGCCGCCCGCATAGCGGTCGCGCATGTCTTCTGGCAGTCCGCTCAGACGAAGCTGGCATCCTGGCCGGTGACGCTGCAGCTTTTCGCAATCGAATACAATTTGCCGTTCATCCATCCATCCATCGCGGCATCTCTGGCGACGACAGCGGAAATTACTGGCTCGGTGTTGCTCTTCCTCGGACTGTTCTCGCGCCTCGGCGCGCTAATGCTGCTCGGCGTGGTTTCGGTTATCCAGATCTTCGTTTATCCCGAGAACTGGGCCGAGCACCTGCAATGGGCCTCGCTGCTACTTCTCGTGCTGATACGCGGCGCCGGTGTGTTCTCGCTCGACCGTCTGGCGGACCGGGTTTTCAGATGAGGGGGCATATCAACGCTGACGTTCGAGGCCGCCCGCGAACGCGCTCCCGCTCAAGGCTTAGGTTCTTCCGGAGGAGGCGCGTTTGGGACTGGACAATCAGGATGTGGCCATTTTTCCACACGGAGAGGGCTTGTCGCCAGCGTTCCACGAGTTTTGCGAATCGGTAGGCGAAGGCGGAAAGCAGCGCCAGGATAACCACTATGCGAGCGGCCATACGGGATTATAGCAGGATCCCGCTTAGGATTGACCCCAGCATCAGCTTGCGCTCGACAGGTTTGCGGCGAGGTTCGCAAGGTCTGAACGCATCTCGTGACCTTTCACACCGTTGCCAGAGCTGGGCGACGTGAACGCGTCGGTGCGCCGGCATAGATTGGGCGATCTCGCTGGCAACGGCCGATGGAAAGCCGAAAATCTTCGGGAATCTGGTGCTGCGAGAGAGGATTGAACTCTCGACCTCTCCCTTACCAAGGGAGTGCTCTACCACTGAGCTACCGCAGCCGCTGATGGCGGGGCTTCTGCCATATCGAACCGGCAAGCGCAAGGCCAAGCGCAAGCCATCTGTGAAAGCCCGCTCCGACGGCTTTTCCGGACATGGCAGCGCCACAATGTTGGGTACCCTTCATAGCAGGACTCGCCGGGACGGAACCATGAACGACAAGACAATCCCACCTGACAAGGGCGGTCCGTCGAAAAAGGACAGCCAACCGAAAAAGGCCGACCGCAAGAGCCGGCTCGCCGAGCAACTGCGCGCCAATCTACAGAAGCGCAAGGCGCAGTCGCGCTCGCGGCGCACCGGCGAGGCTGACAGGCGGCCAGACGGGCTCGGCGCTTTAGCGGAAACGCAAAAGGATTAACCTATATCAACAGGCTGGTCAGGGCGCGGGAATCCAGTTTCTTGAACCAAGCCCGCCAATGGTCTAGACCGGCCACAACAGACTCAACCGATTGAAAACCGGCCTTTCGGCCGAGGGGACGTTCTTCCATGGATCGCATCAGAATTGTCGGCGGCAACAAGCTTGCCGGAAGCATCCCGATCTCGGGCGCGAAGAACGCCGCGCTGCCGCTGATGATCGCCTCGCTTTTGACCGACGACACGCTGACCCTGGAAAACGTGCCGCATCTGGCCGATGTCGAGCAGCTTATCCGCATCCTCGGCAATCATGGCGTCGATTATTCGGTCAATGGCCGCCGCGAAAAACAGCAGGAGGGCTATTCGCGCACCATCAATCTCTCTGCCCGCAACATCGTCGACACCACCGCACCTTACGAGCTGGTGTCGAAGATGCGCGCCTCCTTCTGGGTGATCGGCCCGCTGCTTGCCCGCATGGGCGAGGCCAAGGTGTCGCTGCCCGGCGGCTGCGCCATCGGCACGCGCCCGGTCGATCTTTTCCTGGAAGGCCTTCAGGTGCTCGGCGCTGATATCGACGTCGATACCGGTTATGTCATCGCCAAGGCCAGGAACGGCCGTCTTGTCGGCAACCGCTACGTTTTCCCGAAAGTGTCGGTTGGCGCCACCCATGTACTGATGATGGCGGCGTCGCTGGCCAATGGCGAGACGGTGCTCGAAAACGCCGCCCGCGAGCCCGAGATCGTGAACCTCGCCGAATGCCTCAACGCCATGGGCGCCAAGATTTATGGTGCAGGCACCGAGACCATCACCATCGACGGCGTCGAAGCGCTGTCGGGCGCGCGCGTCCGGGTGATACCCGACCGCATCGAGACCGGCACCTATGCGATGGCCGTCGCCATGACCGGCGGCGACGTCATGCTCGAAGGCGCGCGGGCTGACCTGTTGGAGACCGCGCTCGACGTGATTTCCCAGACCGGCGCCGAGATCACGCAGACCAATTCCGGCATCCGCGTCAGGCGCAACGGCGCCGGCATTGCGCCGGTCGACGTGACGACAGCGCCCTTCCCGGCGTTTCCGACCGACCTGCAGGCGCAGTTCATGGGCCTGATGACGATGGCCAAGGGCAAGTCGCGCATCACTGAGACGATCTTCGAAAACCGCTTCATGCACGTGCAGGAGCTTGCCCGGCTCGGCGCCCACATAACACTGTCCGGCCAGACGGCGATCGTCGACGGCGTTTCGAAGCTGAAGGGCGCGCCGGTCATGGCGACCGATCTTCGCGCTTCGGTGTCGCTGGTCATCGCCGGCCTGGCGGCCGAAGGCGAGACCACGGTCAACCGGGTCTATCATCTCGATCGCGGCTTCGAGCGGCTTGAAGAAAAGCTGTCCGGCTGCGGCGCGGTGATCGAGCGGATTTCGGGGTAGGCAATCGGCGGGATTCCACGGCTTCAGCATTTGATCTCGGCGCGGTTGCACGGATCGCCAAGACCGGCTGGATTCCTGTCTGGAGCACGATGTTTTCCAAAAACCGATTTCCACTTTTTGGGTTCATGCTCTAACAGAGGGCTGAAAACCAACCTTCAGGTGTGAAATCCGCATGGCTCTCAAGCTTGTCGCGCTCGACGATCAGGATCTGAGCATCGTTTCGGCCCATGTCCAGGACGCCGTGCTGAAGGTCGGCGACCTCGGGTACATGCCGGCGGCCAAGCGCTTCGTGATGACGATGAACCGTTTCGTCTGGGAGGCGAAATCGGGCCTGTTGCGCCAGCACAATGAGCGGCGGCAAAGCGTGCTGCATTTCGACCGTGTGCTGGGCGCCAAAACCAGCGGCATTGCCCGCGACAAGCCGGACGAGGTGCTGTCGCTGCTGGCGATCAGCTTCGTCGCCCTCGACAAGCCGGCCGGCATTGTCGAGCTGATCTTTTCAGGCGGCGGCGCGATCATGCTCGATGTCGAGTGCATCGAGGCGCGGCTTGCTGACATCGGCGGCGCCTGGGAAGCGACGTCGCGCCCTTTCCACAGAGCCTGAGTACACAAGATGGCCATCACCCTTCGTCTGTCCGATGCCGATTTCGAGCAGTGTTTTGCCGCGTTCCTTTTGACCAAGCGGGAGATCTCGGCGGACGTCGACGCCGTGGTGCGCGCGATCATCGCGCGGGTGCGCGCCGAGGGCGACGCGGCGCTCATCGAGTATACGCAGAAATTCGAGCAGGCCGATCTGAAAGGCCTCGGCATGGCCGTGTCGCAAGACGACATCGCCAGGGCCTATGATGCGGCCGACCCGCAGACGATCGAGGCGCTTAGATTCGCCCGTGACCGGATCCGTTCCCATCACGAGCGGCAGCGGCCGAAGGACGACCGCTACACGGACGCTGCCGGCGTCGAGCTCGGCTCGCGCTGGACGGCGATCGAGGCGGTCGGGCTCTATGTGCCGGGCGGCACGGCGAGCTATCCAAGCTCGGTGCTGATGAGTGCCGTGCCGGCCAAGGTCGCCGGCGTCGAGCGTATCGTCATGGCGGTGCCGGCGCCCGGCGGCATCATCAATCCGCTGGTGCTGGTGGCGGCGGATCTGACTGGCATATCCGAAATCTACCGCGTCGGCGGCGCGCAGGCGATCGCGGCGCTGGCCTATGGCACCGAGACGATAAAGCCGGTCGCCAAGATCGTCGGCCCCGGCAATGCCTATGTCGCCGCGGCCAAGCGCCAGGTGTTCGGCACGGTCGGCATCGACATGATCGCCGGGCCTTCGGAAGTGCTTGTCGTGGCCGACAGCAGCAACGATCCGGACTGGATCGCCGCCGACCTGCTGGCCCAGGCCGAGCATGACGTGTCGGCGCAGTCGATCCTGATCACCGACGATCCCGTCTTCGGCGCGGCGGTCGAACAGGCGGTCGAACGCCAGTTGAAAAACCTGTCGCGCGCCGAGACGGCGGCGGCGAGCTGGCGCGACTTCGGCGCTGTCATCCTTGTTCCCCAAATCGAGGCAGCACTGCCGCTGGTCGACCGCATCGCGGCCGAACATGTCGAGCTTGCCATCGACGAGCCGGAAGCCTTCCTGGCGCGGATGCGCAATGCCGGTGCCGTCTTTCTAGGCCGTCACACGCCGGAAGCGATCGGCGACTATGTCGGCGGCTCCAACCACGTGTTGCCGACGGCGCGCTCGGCGCGCTTCTCGTCCGGGCTTTCGGTGCTCGATTTCGTCAAGCGCACCTCGATCCTGAAGCTCGGGCCGGAGCAGTTGCGGGCGCTGGCGCCCGCGGCCATTGCGCTGGCCAAAGCGGAAGGCCTCGACGCGCATGGACGCTCCGTCGCCATACGGCTGAACATGTAGAATGGCATGTCGGATTACGATCGCACCCATGCCAGGCTGATCGATGTCGAACTCGACGAATCGATCGGCCGTTCGACGCCCGATGTCGAGCATGAGCGGGCGGTGGCGATCTTCGACCTGATCGAGGAAAATCGGTTCCAGCCGGTCAATGACGACGGCGCCGGGCCTTATCGGCTGAAACTGTCGCTGGCCGAGTCCCGCCTGGTCTTCGCAGTGACGCGCGAGGACGGCGCTGCCGTGGTCACCCACATCCTGTCGCTGACGCCGCTCAGGCGCATCGTCAAGGACTATTACATGATCTGCGAAAGCTATTACGACGCGATCCGCACCTCGACCCCCAGCCAGATCGAGGCGATCGACATGGGCCGGCGCGGGCTGCACAATGAGGGCTCACAGACCTTGATGGACCGGCTGGCCGGCAAGATCGAAATCGATTTCGACACGGCGCGCCGGCTGTTCACGCTGGTCTGCGTACTGCACTGGCGAGGCTGAACTGCCAGCCCCTCTGCCCCGCTCGATACTGCCCCGCTCGATCCTGTTTGTCTGCGGCATGAACGCGGTGCGCTCGCCGATGGCCGAACTGCTGGCGCGCCAGGTGCTTCCGGCCACCACTTTCGTGGCGTCGGCCGGGGTGCGCGGCGGCGAACGCGACCCGTTCGTCGACGCCGTGCTGGCCGAGGACGGGCTTTCGCTGGGTGAACGGCACCCGAGGACACTGGACGATCTCGAGGACGACTATTTCGATCTGATCGTCACACTGTCGCCGGAAGCGCATCACACCGCGCTCGAGCTTACCCGCTCGCTTGCCGTCGATGTCGAATATTGGCCGATGCCGGACCCGACTGGCGTCAGCGGCACGCGTGAGCAGATCATTGCCGCCTATCGCGAGGTGCGCGAACGGCTAAGGGCGCGAATCGGCCGCCGTTTTTTTGCCCCGGAAGCGAAAAAACCGCGCTGATTAAGCGTGTTCACAAGCGCACGATTATCATATAGGTTCCGCCCAAATTCCGGCCGGGGCGCTGGGAATCCCATCCAAGCAAAGGTATCGAATGCCGAAGGAAGAAGTCCTCGAGTTTCCGGGTGTCGTCACGGAATTGTTGCCCAACGCGATGTTCAGGGTGAAGCTCGAAAACGAACACGAAATCATCGCCCACACGGCCGGCCGCATGCGCAAGAACCGCATCCGCGTGCTGACCGGCGACAAGGTCCTGGTCGAGATGACACCCTACGACCTGACCAAGGGCCGCATCACCTACCGTTTCAAGTAAGATCGTCAGAGTTCGGCCGGGATCGCGATGAGCATTTTGCAGAAGCTCGTGCTTGCCTCGGGTTCGCCGCGCCGGATCGAACTGTTGCAGCAGGCCGGCATCGAGCCGGACCGCGTGCTGCCCGCCGGTGTCGACGAGACGCCGCTGCGCGCCGAGCATCCGCGTTCGCTGGCCAAGCGCCTGTCGAAGGAAAAGGCCGAGAAGGCACTGGCCTCGCTGCAGGCGGAAGAGGACTATGTGCCCAGCTTCGTTCTGGCCGCCGACACGGTGGTCGCCGTCGGCCGGCGCATCCTGCCCAAGGCCGAAACGTTCGACGACGTCGCCAATTGCCTCGGCCTGCTGTCCGGCCGTTCGCACCGGGTCTATTCCGGCATCTGCCTGATCACGCCGGGCGGCAAGCTGCGCCAGCGGCTGGTCGAGACCAGGGTGCGTTTCAAGCGGCTGCCGCGCGCCGAGATCGACGCCTATGTCGCCTCGGGAGAATGGCGCGGCAAGGCCGGCGGCTATGCCGTCCAGGGGCTGGCTGGCGCTTTCGTCGTCAAGCTTGTCGGCTCCTACACCAACGTCGTCGGCCTGCCGCTCTATGAGACGGTGGCGTTGCTGACCGGCGAGGGTTTCAAGGTGCATGCCAAATGGCAGTCAGTTCGGCCATGAGCTCGGGGCGGTCATGAGCTCGGACGACAAAGTCACGCCGCTGCGCCCCAAGCGGCCCTGCCCCGGATGCGGCAAGCCGTCGGCGCGTGAGACCTACCCGTTCTGCTCGGTGCGCTGCAAAGAGATCGACCTCAACCGCTGGCTCAAGGGCGCCTACGTCATTCCGGCCCGCGACGACGAGGACGAACCGGACGACGACCCTGCCAAATGAGGGACCCTGCCAAATGAGGCTGTTCAGAGCAGCCTGCGGGCCTCGACTGCGTCCCATGAATCCGCCTATCGGGCAACTGCTCGTTTCCCGCTTGAAATCAACGCTTAAGCGCTGGACAGGCCGGATTCCCGTGCTATAACCCACGCGCTTTCAAGGGGCGCCTGCGGCGCTTTCGAGAACATCCGGCGTGCAGAACTGCCCGCGTGCCGGAACAGGCCCAGATAGCTCAGTTGGTAGAGCAGCGGACTGAAAATCCGCGTGTCGGTGGTTCGAATCCGCCTCTGGGCACCATCCCCTCCTCTCCCGACACTCCCTTTCGCCGAATCTTCTACGCTTCTGTTTGCACAAACAACTGAAATCGTTCATCTTTTTGGGAAGGATGGCGCGATTGAGCGCGTTTCATGGAATTTCGGCGTATTTGGTCTAACGAGGCGGAGGGCTGGTATTTCCGTTGGTACTGGACATCCTGATGGTATCGAAACAGCCAAAGGGAGGTGTCCCACAAATGGCCCTTTCCGACGTGAAATGCCGAAATGCCCGTCCTGCTTCCAAGCTATTGAAATTGTCTGATGGTGGCGGGCTCCAGCTCTGGGTGCAGCCCACCGGATCCCGCCTATGGCGCCTCGCCTATCGATTTGACGGCAAGCAGAAGCTTCTGGCGTTGGGCAGCTATCCCCTTATTTCGCTCGCCGAAGCACGCAAGGCGCGCGATGACGCCAAACGTCTCCTCCTCACTGGCATCGATCCCGCGCAGGAACGCAAGTTGCGAAAGGTCGGTTCGGCAAAGGACAGCTTTCGATCAATCGCCGAGGAATATGTGGACAAGCTGAAGAAAGAGGGACGTGCCGACCGGACTATCACCAAGGTCAAATGGCTACTCGACTTCGCCTATCTCACCTGTGGGCACAAGTGCATTCGGGACATTGATGCGGCCACTATCCTTGCTGCCCTTCGTAGCGTGGAGGTGCGCGGTCGATACGAGTCGGCCAGGCGGCTGCGCTCGACCATTGGCAGCGTCTTTCGATACGCCATCGCCACTGCACGCGCCGACACTGACCCCACGTCCGCGCTGAGGGGCGCTCTCATCAGGCCAACGGTCACGCCGCGTGCCGCCATTACCGATCCGAAGGCATTCGGCGGCTTGCTGCGTGCGATCGAGACATTCGACGGACAGCCCGCAACCCGAGCGGCTCTGAGGTTGATGGCGCTGCTGTTTCCCCGCCCCGGTGAGCTTCGCGCTGCCGAATGGGGGGAGTTCGACTTCGAAAGTTCGGTATGGACTATCCCGGAAGCGCGAATGAAAATGCGACGACCGCACCGCGTTCCTCTTTCAACGCAGGCTTTGGATATCCTGGCCGAGCTTAAAAAAATCTCCGGCGCTGGGACGCTGCTGTTTCCAAGCGTGCGATCGCCTTCTCGTCCGATTTCCGACAATACACTCAACGCCGCCCTGCGTCGCATGGGTTACAGCAAGAATGAAGCAACGGCCCATGGCTTCCGAGCAACGGCATCAACTCTGTTGAACGAATGCGGCAAGTGGCATCCAGACGCCGTAGAGCGACAGCTGGCTCATATTGAAAATAACGACGTTCGGCGCGCCTATGCCCGGGCGGAGCACTGGGAAGAGCGCGTCAAGATGATGCAGTGGTGGGCAGATTATCTGGAAAAAATTGAGAACGCCGGAACGCGCGGGTAAACTCAATCAGATGCGGGCAGCCAGCTGTCCGGCACGTATCGCGAACGTCCGGTTTACGCTGCATAGCGGCCGTTGAGGCCTGCGTTGCCGCTCTCCCGAAGCGGACATCCCTGGGGAACCTGGCGGCCTGAAGGCGGAATGGGTGATCCGACGAAGGCCGAGAGCGCTGCGATCTAGCGAGGGCTGGAACAAGGCATGGTTCAAGGCCAGTGCCGGAGCGCCGCGCTAGCTGATTCCACACTTGTTGAAGCCGACATGATGGGAGACCTATCTAAGGCCCATGTCCACACGCCAGAAAATGGATGCAGCTGCGAATTTGATCGAAGGGTGGACGCTCCCGTCTGCGGCCACGCTTGGGTCATCGGTCCGAGCCAGAGGGATCGTTCGCGAAGTGCGAGCCCACCTGCCTTTGGCGGCGAAAAAGCTGCTCGGTATCGAGGTCGGGGCCTTGCGCATGCCGGAAGGCGCCTATGGCGATTTCCGGACTGCGTCGGCGATTGTGTCCAAAACGCTGGAAGGCATCGAAGGCCTGCCCGTAATTCCCCGTGAAGTCGAAGACATCCTGACGATCTCTTCGGCAGAGCGGCACCGGTGGCTCAAGGACGGCCGCTTGCAAAGCACAGGCACACGTACGGTGAAACTTCGTGGTCGCGCAAGGAAGGTAACTTTTCACGTGTTTGACCCACGTCACATCGAGGACGTGCTCGATCGCGACTTGGTTACGGTCTGGCGCGAGGACGACGCGATAGCTGCTGCAGAGAATAGGCGGCGGGCCGCCGGAAAGGCCGCCCTGAAGCGTGCGCAAAAGAGCGGCCGCAGGGCCGCGTCTGCGCCTGACAGCACTCGGGACGAGGTGTCACGTCAGAAACTGAAGGGCTGGGACGAATTCGAGAGTGACGGACTTCTGCGCTGATTCAGCGAAAAAAGATTCTTTCGCTGCTCCTGCCCACTACGACCGCACTGGCCCGAATCCTGATCCGGGTCGCGCGCCTGACCTCCGGGAGTCAATGGGCGTAAACAGTCCGCGAGTCTGGTTCCGGCCCAGGTAGGCGACAGTAACGGGCCGCCATATCGGCCGTTCACCACGGGCGACACCATTTCCCGAAAGCAGCGAGCCGTTGGCGCGCGTCATCGGTATCCCTTTTAAGTCCCAGGGGATACTGTTGCCGCCCATCAGCCGTCTTATCGGTATGGCGAAGCCGCTGATCTGTGTTAAGCCGCCGCCCGAACAGCCGAAGGAGTACACCCGTGAGCGAGCCGACCGTGGCCGAGGCGACCGACAGCATCTATGCATCGCTCCGGGCGAACAATGCCGACATCGATGCAAATATCGCGGCGCTCAAAGCGGCGCTGACGCGAGAGGGGATAGAACAGGCGGTGCTCGATCCGACCAGGCTGGCGCAGAACAACCGTTCGAGCCGCAAGGTGATGCAGGCTTATTTTCGGCAGCGCGGCGTGACGTGAGGTGGGCCAATTCATGGAACACGAGCCCTGCAAGATACGTTTCATCTTGGCTGAGCATGGTGCTTAGCAGCGGGTCACTTGACCAGCCAAGCGTGCAAAATGCAGTGATGCCCGTCAGATAGACGTCCAGGCCCTGCCTCTGAAGTGCGACAGCGGTTTCAATCGCAGACCTTTTGGAGAAGTATCCTCGGTACGGAACGCATCCGAACACCGGAAAGCACCATGTTCGTGGCGTCAGCGAGAATTCCGACGCTGCGAAGACGGCCCATGTCACGGCGTCCCGACCAACGTTGACATGGCTGCGGTAGCTATTGTTGTCTGGAAGCGCTAGTTCATCTATCGCAAACTGTCGGATGGCGCTCGCCGATTCCATTCGAGCGCGTAATGTCCCAGGGATCGAAGGATCGTCGATCAGCTCTTCGACATCCTGGCGCGCCGCCATGATCTCCACGTGACCCTTCAAGGATTGTGCGTAGTAAGAAATGCTGGTGCAACCTGCCAGGCTGGACATCACGATCATCGCAGCAACCGAACGAAAAAATGCACGCATCACGGTTGCCCACGGCATTTGCTCACACGTCCGGATAGGGCAAACGTCGCAACTACGCCCGGTCCCAAACAGTGGCTCCAATTTGGTTGATGTCCTGGATGGGGGTTTAGGTTAGACGTTCGTCTTCGGCAAGATTGTCACAATGTGGTCATTCGCTGCCAAATTGCCGAATGTCCGCTATAAGCCGGACACGGCGACGTGGAACTATCCGCCTAGGAGGTCTTTTTCTCCTGAAGCTTCCGGTCGCATCCGGCCCAACGCTGTTGGTCCGCAATGCGCCCACGTCGGCCATAGACGCAAATTGTCTCCTCCCAGGAAGTAGTCGTTGCCGATGACCATGCTCCAGGTCGTAGTCGCGCTAATAGCTGCCATTGGGAATCGTTCCGCGAAGATAGTTCGGGGAAGCTGAACGACGACCGTGCAAGCGGCCTGCCGAGGCCGTCGAAATTGTCTTCGAAATCGTTCCTATTGTCGAAAAGTCCGCTCTCGCCCTCTAGGCGGCCTGCTCGCAGAGGAAAACTTCACAACTAATGCACAGTGTGTCACAATCTGAATTGGGAGCCTGGGGGGAAATATGGACGAGCCGCGTCTAGGTCTACGCGGCGCTTACGAGGCCTTATTCCGATCGCGCGGATTATCGCTCCCTGATGGGCGCCCACTTTATCGCTACCGATTCAGCCGACAAGAGTTCGAGGGCGTTCGGGAGGTCCTAAAACGCCATGGACCGACCGCGCTGAACGACTCCCATGGTCAGGCTTTGTTCGTTGCTTTCACAGCCGAGTGGTATCGCCGGGAACGCGCCGGGGGGGCTTGGGACTGGATCAGACCCTTAGCTGTCCTTGGAATTCGATATCACGCGAATGATTCGGCCGCCGACGTGCGCTACGCGGTGGTGCGGGAAGCCGCCGAAGCTGGCTTGAAACGGTGGCGACGCCCTCAGCCGACCGACGTGCCGCTCCTCTTCGGCGTAGTGCGCGAGGCGGGTTTTCCAGCTGCTGCCATCAAAGAGGGAACCTTGGGGTTATGGCTGAAGCGCAGCATCTTGGCGATCGAAATGGGCTTCACACCTGCCGAGGCCGTCGCAAGTGAGGCATGGCGGGCGGGCGAAACGCTTGTTCAGGCGCTGGTGGAGCCAGCCGTGGCGCTGTCCACGGTAATCGTTCGTTTCCGTCAACAATTGCCGCCCCTCCACGAACGAAATGACCGAGATCCCGTGCTCCACCTGGATTCTGTGGTGCCTGCTTGGCGCAACGATCTGCCTTTTGACTTGGAGGAAGGCGATTTTCGATCTCTGGTGGAAGACTTGGTCCGGACCCGGCGCGTCGAAGGGGGAGCCCTGGCGGCAAGCCGATTGCTGCGGCGCACCGCCGAAGGGTGGGCGCCGCGGGCCGAACTCACCTTGTCAGGTGAACTCGACGTGGTCCGAACATCTCCCCAATTGCAGGCAGCGATGGAAGGTGCCACTCGGCTGCGCATCTTTCCGCGGGGTGATCTGCCGGGTTTGAACCGGCCCATCGCCGTGCTGGAACAGGTGGAATCAGACGAGGCGACAGCGTGGGAGTCCCGTCCGCTGGTCAAGGCGTTCGAAGTTCCCGCTCGCCTGAACCAGGCAATTAGGTTGGCGGCAGTTGCAGGGGAGACCTTAGTCGAAGAGTTCACCGCGTTTGCCGGCGAGCCGGTAGACGCGCCTGTCCTCCTCTTCCAGCCAGATCCTGGCGTCGATTTTGAGAACGCGCTTGAACTAAGATTCATTGGCAGTTCGCCCTTTCGAAGCACTCGGCCATGGCTGGCTATGGCTGTAACGCAGGAGGCTCGTTCAGCACTGAAGTTCGAACAGCCTCCTTCTGACTTGGGAGACTGCATCCTCGATGGACGCTGTCTTCTGGCCTTCGTCGGGCAAGCTTCGCTCGACCTTGGTGATGGGCGTCTCACGTGGCGTAGCGCGGCCGAGCGCGAGGATACGAAGCGACTGATCCTCACAGGAGAGACTCTACGGCGGGTGCGCGAGACGGTGTTCCTAGGGACGCCAAAGGCTTGGCTTTCGGATGGTCAGCATCACACGCTGGTTTCGTCGGAAGACCTAATTTGGCGGTCGTTGGGGAGAGGCTCGTGGCGTTCTTCGAACAAACACGCGCCCCTGGGCAGGGTCGAGATCGCAATGAGGCGGGGCGGTGAACTGGTCGCTTGGACCTGCGCCGACGTTGCGCCGCGTGAATTGGTGCTATCGGGAGAACCGCGAACCCACTCGTTGAAAATCGAGAATCTGCTCGGGGCCAGCGTTGCGGCGAAGGGCGGTCAGATCCTTCCGATCTCCAGGAATGGTGATGACGCGCGCGTCGATCTTCGACTCCACACCCCAGGCGCGATGCTACACGTGGCGCTGCGATGGGACACCCAACTCGACCTAACGCTCGCTGATCCGATTGCCGAGCCGCTCCTGTTGACCCCGGACATGCGGCCCGCCGTAAGCCGGGCCCAGATTTCGATCGATCGACTGCATGGGTTCCGCCTGTTGGCGCCTGGCGGTCGCGACCTATGGCTGGTGGTTCGGCAGGGCGCAGGACAGCCCGTGCAGGCCACGCGTCGTATCGACGGTCTCGTCCCGCTATCGGCCTTTCAAGACGAATTGCGGGATCTCCTTGGTAGCTTTCCGGACCTCGATGCGGAGGTGCGCCTGAGCTGGGCCGGTCGAGGTGACCACTTCGCCGAGATCGCCTGGTACGACGAAGACCAGCCGCTGGTGGCCGAGAAAGGCATTTCGCCGTTCTCGGGCCTTTCGAGTATCCTTGGTTGGAATCTGGATGCGCTAGCGCTGACGCAGCCTACCGCGAAACTCTCCAACAACCTTCCACGCCTTTCCTTGCAGGAATTGCAGACGCGACTCCTGCAAGAGCTCGGTCCGGGCCCCTGGCTGATCTTCGGGCGAACCAATGACGGGACCTCGCTCAGACCGAAGGTGGTCGCCCAACCACCGGGCGACGACGATCGTGGAAGTGCGCTTCGTCTGGCCTTCAGGATCGCACGACGTGACGCCCGGGACGATGCATTTGCTACAGTGTTAAAGCACCCGGAAGCCTTGAACCGCGCTGATCTCCGCCTCTTGGTCGATCTGAGCGTGGCCGCGCGGGATCGCAACGTGCCCGTGCCGGCGATCGATGCCCTGCGGTCACTTTGCCGTGCCCCCCAGGCGGCTCCGTGGATCCTGTCGACCTGCGACACTCTTGAGGAGCGCGACGCCGTGATCCGGCTACAAAGTGAGTTACCCTTCCTCTGGTGCGCAACGGAAGTCGAGCACTGGGTGTCTGCGTTTCGAACGAGAATTGACGAGTTGGAGCGCCGCCTGGAACGGTTGGAACTACCGACTGCCGACGCAGGGCGCAATGTGGCGGCCGCCCTCGGCCAAATCGCTGATCTGGAGCCCGGGCTAGCGACTCATGCGTGGATCACCTTCCTATTGGTCGCGCCACGAGCAGATTTGGAACCCGGCCTCATCGGAAGGCTATGCCGGCGTCCGAAGGAAACGCTTCGGGAACTCGCCGAAGCGTTCGTGACTCGTCAGAGTGAGCATCGCGAGCCACCGACCGGATTGCATCTCGCGGGGCTCCTGCCAGAGCGACGCGAGCTTTGGGAGCGGTACGACCCAGCCTTCGCGGATTTGATCGCTGCTCCCCTAGTGGCGGCGCGAATGGCGGCCGGCAAACTCCATCAAAACCCGCAGGTTGTCGGACGATGTCGGGCCGCTTGGCTCCACGACCGTCAGCTCTTCGAGAGCGCTCTCGCCGTCGCCCTTGGACGCGAGACTATAGACCCCGGCACCACCCAACGAATGGACCTGTGATGGAAATCGAGAGGCTTCTGGCGCGGCTGCCACGCGATGCTGCAGATGCGATTGTCGGTATGGCTCGACTCCGTTCAGTCGATCTCAATCGGCATCTGCGTGAGGGCTTGGGTGCGCGCGCTGGTCAGCCTAACTCGGCCCTCTCCGAACCGTTTGTCGAAGGCGCTTATCCCTGGTTGCCGTTAGAGGGCGGTTGGGGCGGATTGCCGGCTGGCCTTTTGCACCCAAGAACGCTCGAAGTTCTGCGTGAAGTCGCATACCCGCCCTACACCCACCAGGTGGACGCTTGGAAGCAGCTTTGCGGCGAACGCGCCGCTTCGGTGATCGTGTCGAGCGGCACAGGCTCAGGGAAGACAGAATGCTTTTTGACACCGATTTTGGATGGGCTGGTTCGATCCTCCGATAGCGGTGCAAAACCGCTCGAAGGAGTGCGCGCGCTGATGCTCTATCCGCTCAACGCACTTATCGCCAGCCAGGAGGAGCGGCTGTCAAAGTGGTTCGCCCCCTTCGGCGGAGCGCTGCGCTACTGCCTCTACAATGGCGACACGCCGGAGAGTGTGCGGAGCACCGCCGCGCGTGGGGAACCCTGGAAGGTCGCTGATAGGACGACACTCAGGCGCTCGCCTCCGCCGGTTCTTGTCACCAACGTTACCATGCTGGAGTACATGCTGATCCGGCAGAAGGACGCACCGATCCTGCGGGCGTCACAAGGTACGCTTGACTTCGTGGTACTGGACGAAGCGCACTCATATGTCGGCGCCCAGGCGGCCGAAATTGCTCTCCTACTACGCCGCGTCGCGCTTGCTTTCGGTCGCAAACCCGAAGAGCTCCGATACGTCGCGACCTCAGCGACGATCGGCGGCCCGGACGCCGCCGAGCTACGATCCTTCCTTCGAGATCTGTCAGGCGCACCAGAGCAAAATATTCACGTGGTAAGAGGTGTTAGGGCGTCGCTACCGGCCTCTCCTGCCCTCAATAGCAATCTCATCGAACTTGACGAGATAGCGGGCATGGAACCGCTCCAGGCCGGTGAGATCTTCGCTAAGTCTGCACCGCTAAGGGTCCTGAGGGAGCAGTTCAGAGCCGGCGCCATCGTAGGCTGGAGCGGCTGGAGCGCGCAGGCGCGCCAGATCGGCGGCGCGGACGTAGACCCGAGGCGCCTGCTTGTCGAAGCGTCAAGGGCGAAGGACCCACATTCCGATCCGGCGCTGGCCAGCGCTGGCGGAGACTCAATCCTGCCGGTCCGCCTACACCTCTTCCACCGGACGCTTTCCGGTCTCTGGGCCTGCGTGAACCCGACCTGTCCCGGGCGGCCCGCCGCATCTGAAGCAGCCGACTGGCACTTCGGCGCCGTCTTCCTCGAATCGCGAGAGCATTGCTCACACTGCGGATCGCTCGTGCTCGAATGGGCCTATTGCATTCAATGCGGCGATGGTGCGCTCAAGGCTGAAGAAACTGCCGACGGATCGCATCTTGTGGCCTGGACAGGCGGCACAGGGGACGGTGAGTTCGAGCAAACGCTCGATCGCGACGAAACCTTCGGCGCCGAAGACGACACACAAGACGATGCGCCGCTGACCACATCCCCGGTCGTGAACCGCCGATATTTAGGGGCGCGCGGGGCACGGCCGTCTCCGATAATCCGCTTCGAGCCAAAAACCGGTGCGATCGTCGAGACCGTGGACGGCGCGGGGTTACCAACGACCGCGAGCCGCCACGTAGGTGAGTGTCCATGTTGCGGCTGGGCACCCAAGAAGGTGGACCTCGAGGCCGGCGTGCTTCGATCGCTCGTCGCGGGTGCGCCCTACTTGATGTCTCAGATCACCCCTGGACTCGTCGGGCACCTATCGCCAAAACCTGACGCTGACGAGCCCTTGCCGCTCGACGGCCGGCAACTGATTACCTTCACCGATGCGCGGCAGGGCACGGCCCGACACGCGGCGAACTTGCAGGTGGCATCGGAGCGCGGCTTCGTCCGAAGCTTTCTCTACCACTTTGTGCAGGATCGTCCCGTGCGGGACGACCAGGCCATCGCCGCGATCGAGGCTAAGCTCAAGCGACTGGCCTCCGACGAGCAGGACGGGATCACTCTCAGCCTCATGGCTGACCTTCGGTTGGCGCGAATCAGGCTCGAAGGGGTCGCCACCCCGAAGGCCTGGCGCCAACTTGTCGATCGACTCGCCGCTGAGCCCACAATCAACCGCTTTCTCTCGAATCTCTGGGTCGAGCGCGAAGAGACTTTCTCCGACCCAGCGCGGCTCGCTGAATTCATGCTATATCGGGAGATCATGCGACGGCCCGTCCGCGCCAACAGCGCTGAGACATTGGGCCTTTTGCGCTTGACCATTCCCGGCCTGGACGAGCCCAACGTGGTCGTTCCGGCTTCCGCAACGCGCTTAGGGTTGAATGCAGACGACTGGCGCGACCTCGTGCGCCTTCTCCTTACGCATTTTGTCCGAACTAACGTCATCCTGGATTTCGACGCTAAACGTTGGATGCGTTGGATTGACCGCCGCCAGAGCCACGTGGAAATGGTACCTTTCGAGCCTGCGCTTCCCTCAAGCCGATACGTCCGCTTCTGGCCACACCCCTACGGTCCAAGACCTTCTCGCGTGGTTCGGATGCTTGTCCAGGCGCTTGGTCTCGATCGCGATGATCCAAGCGTTCGGGATGACTTGAACGAACTTCTGCGGGCAGCATGGTCGACGTTGCAAAGGTTCATGACGGTCAGTCCGAATGGCTTCCGGCTACGGCTCGGCGACATGAATGTCACGCCGATCGAAAGGGCCTTCTGGTGCCCCAACACTCGACGTCTGGTGGACACGACCTTCCGCGGACTAAGCCCATACGACAAGCTCGGTGTGCACCCGAAAGCCGAAGCCGTCGACATGCCGACCCTGCCGTTTCCATGGCGCCGTGATGCCCACGGAGGTCGCGTCTCCGATTCAATTCTCGACGACTGGCTAGCGACCGATGAACGTGTCTCGCTCCTGAGGGCCAAGGGGGCCTGGGGCGATCAGCAGGATCGCGCGGCGAGGTTCTCGCCGTGGCTGCGCGCGGCGGAGCACTCCGCTCAGCAACCGAGTTTCCTGCTCCGCGACTACGAAAACGCCTTCAAATCTGGAAAAGTCAACGTCCTTGGCTGCTCGACCACCATGGAGATGGGCGTTGACATTGGAAGCATCGAGGCGGTTCTAAACACCAATGCGCCACCGGCGATCGCTAATTACCGGCAGCGTGTCGGCCGGGCGGGACGGGCGCGTCAGCCGATCGCTCTTGGCCTGACGATTTGCAAGGATCGACCGCTCGACCGACTCGCGTTCGCAGATCCCGGCGCCTTCCTGGCGCGAGAAGCGCCCGCGCCGGTGGTCAGTCTCGAAAGCCCAACCATCGCTCGACGTCACGCCCACGCCCTTCTTCTTGCGCGCTTTCTGGCCACTCAGGGCGCCGAACTTCACAAACTGACGAATGGCGCCTTTTTCGGCCTCGGACTCAGCGCAGAAGTCCTGAATAACTTGCCTTGGCGTCGCTTCCTAGCATGGCTCGACGCCGCCGCTGCAGGTCTCAAGACGATGACATCGGATCTTGAGGAGGTGTTGCGCGGGACCCCCGTGCGACCAGACCCCGACCTCTTCGAAGGTGTCCGGGATACGATCGAGCGCATTCAGTCGGATTTGAGCGCGGAATGGGACGCACTAAGGGGCGATGAGCCGGATGCCGAAACCTCTGTGGTATCCAAGGCGCGGGACTTCCAACGTCGGAGGCTCCAGGGAAATTACCTTTTGGGTGAACTCGCCGGTCGCGGATTCCTACCGTCATATGGCTTCCCGAGCGACGTGGTGTCCTTCGTGACGGAGACTGGGGTCGAGCGACACAAGCGAGAGGACTCTGGCGAGAACCGCTTTAGTTCTCGAGGATACCCATCCCGACAACGCGACATCGCCATATTCGAGTATGCGCCTGGGCGGAGCTTGGTGGTGGACGGTGTCGTGCGAGAGTCCGCGGGCGTCACGCTGAATTGGAAACGTCCCGCCGATAAGGCCGGTGTGCGGGAGGTGCAAAGCCTTCGTCAGATGCGCCATTGTCAGTCCTGCGGCGCGTTACTGTCGGCGCCATCCGCCGTGTCTCCCGGCGCCTGCCCCGATTGCGGCAGCTCTGACTTCAAGATCATGCGATTCCTCGCTCCAGCCGGTTTTGCCGTCGACGCGCGCTACGAAGTTCATGATGACCCCTCGGACACCGGGACTTCAATGCTCGTCGACCCCTGGGTCTCGGCGCGCACTCTGGCTTGGCGCGCTCTCCCGGACCCAAACGTCGGGCGCCTCCGGACCGGCTCGGACGGTCTGGTCTTCTGGTTCAATCCAGGTCCGCACGGCCATGGGTTCGAGGTCTGCCTGCACTGTGGCCGCGCGGAAGCCGAACACCAAGCGGATGGCGCCGGGTCCCTCGCGGGGCACCGTCCACTTCGCGGAGGCCCCCGTGCGGCCGACGAACGCACCTGCACAGGCGCGCCGGAGATCAACCCCTATGCCGTGGCGCGCCATCTACGACTCGGTCACGAAATTCGAACCGACGTCTGCGAAATACAACTCTACGACTGCGCCAGCCGTGAAGTGGCGCTGACGGTGGCTTTGGCGATCAGAGAAGCGGCCGCGCGTCGCCTCGGCGTGGATGCTGACGAGATGGGCTTTGCGGCGCCTCCCGCCATCCATCCTGCCGGCCAGCGCAATTGGACCGCTGCTGTCTTCGACCGGGCGAGCGGAGGCGCCGGCTTCTCTGCCACGATAGCTCGTGATCCCATCGGCATACTTAACGAGGCTAGAGACTTGCTGGACTGCAGCAAGTTGGGCCGTTGTGGCGATCCCGATGCAGTATTCGCCTGCCCTCGCTGCGTGCTCTCGGTTGATAGCCAACATGCGGTCGAAGGCACCGACCGGAGGGCAGCGCATTCCCTACTCACCGCCATTGGACGCAGTCTGGACCTTCCCAAGCGCTTCCGACTGTTCGGACCTGCCACCGAATATGAATCCGCACCTCTCCCCCAAGCACTCTCCGACCGCCTTGGGGACGATGCGTCGAATACACTGGTCGTGTTCATGTCAGGGCCTCCTGCAGAGTGGGAATTGGAGACTTGGCAAATGGCGCCCGTTCTGGAACGCTGGGGCGCTCGCGGGCGCGGGGTGCAGATCGCAGTCGACGCGAGCGCGCTGACCGCTACCGATGCCGTCACGCGTCGGAACGTGGTACTATGGGCTCAGCGCGCACGCGTCGACATCGTAGCGCGAAACGAAGTCGACAACGACGCCTGGCTGGCGGGTGTGGTCTCGACACGTGGGCTAACCGCCTGGGCATCATCGTCTGCATCCGCGAAGGCCGTGGGTATTGGTTGGGGCTCTGTCTCCGATGCTCCGGTGGTACGAGGTGCAACGGCGCTTGCCGCGCCGCGGGAGCGGCTAGATGTATCCGCCCTGCTCTCGGCCGGCGGCAGTGAGGCCATTTTCGAGATTGCTGATGAGCTCGACGGACCAGCCGCGGGTTTCGGTGCCCGGCTCAGGGCGCTGTTGCGCGCGCGCTCGACGGAATTAGCGCAGGTATTCGCTGCCCCGTGTTTGGAGATTCGCTATTCGGACAAGTACCTGTTCAATCCGCTGTCCATCCGTCTCCTGACGGAAGTGGTCGCCGCCTTCAGCGACTATGACACCAACGTCAAAGTGCAGACTCTCGCCGCCAAGACCGGCGGTGGGGCTCGTACAGGACCGTGGTTGCATAGGGATTGGGCCGACCTAGTTACGCGTACGGCGGTTATGGAGCAATCGCTTGTCGAGGTGGTGCCGAAAGTGCAGGTGTCACAAGTCCAATCCGCGCCGCACCGCCGTCGCCTTGAATTTCGAACGCCGCGTGGCTCTGGCACGATCTTCTTTGATCAGGGAATGGGCTCATGGCGAGTTACCGACGAACACCACGATCATGCTAGCTCAATCTCTGAGCAGGTGACGAGCCTTAAACGACCGTTCTCAGTTCTCAACGGTCTAGATGGGACGTTCCTTGCGGTGAGACTTGACTGAGAGTCGACTCCTCAAGGAATGCACGGTTCAGCGTGAATGGCGCGTCCGGCCAACTTTGGCGCCTGAAGGCGGCTGTTTTTGCGACGTTCGCCTATAGCGTCGCAGGCGGCTGCATCCCTAATGAGCACTGAGAACCATGACCTGTGACCATATAGACAACGACGATTATCCCGTTAGTTCACAGCGCAGCAGGATAATGCGTTCGGTACGGCAAAAGGACACGTCGCCCGAGATGAAAGTGCGATCGGCTCTTCATGCCGCCGGTCTGCGATACCGCCTTCATGTTAAGGGCCTCCCGGGAACGCCGGATCTCGTTTTTCCCCGGCGAAAGGTCGTGGTATTCGTTCATGGCTGTTTCTGGCATCGCCATCCGGGCTGCCATCTCGCGACCACGCCAAAGTCCAGGGTCGCGTTCTGGACGGAGAAGTTTAGGCGCAATCGGGAGCGTGACGCCGCTGCTGCGGGCGCACTGCGTTCGCGGGGCTGGGCTGTCGTGGAGGTGTGGGAATGCGAGATAAAGCGTAACGACTACCTGGAGCCGCTCCTACAAATATTGCGACTGGCGATAGATGCGCGGATGAGCCAACCACACCGCCTTCATCGAAGCTTTAACGCTAGTCTCAGACGGAAAACTTCCGAATCCGGAACGCGAGGTGCGGAGGGAGGATGAATTCGAATTCGTCGCCAAGGTGCAGCACCGTGGTGACCTCGAAGTGAAGCTGGCGATGGTGATTTGGACAGACCGTAATGACGTTTTGCGGCCCCAGCACATCAACGCTGAGTGTCGATACCTGCACCACGTGGTGAGCTTCGACATACGGCATACCATCCGGTTTGAAGAACGCGGCCCAAGCCTGACCCAAGACGTCGCAGCCCTGACACCGGTGGTTGTTCGTTAGCTTCACCATTGCTCCGATCGGCCCGCGTTCCACGTATCGGCTAATCCGGTGCTTGATGATCGGAGTAGCATCGCGCGTCAAATCCCACACCGCTTTGCGTATTTCGGGGTTTTGCAGGTCGGGTGCGCTTGCGAGTAGGGGCAGCTGATCAACGTTCGTACTAAAGTCGACAAGTGAGTCGATGAAGGCTTGTGCGGTGGCGGTACCGCCCCGCAACGCCGGTTCTAGAGCACGTCCTGTGATCGATGAATCGATTGTGAAGTGACGGCTGCGTTTTGTGCTGATTCAACGTCCACCTCGATGGAGGTTGACGATGGGAAAAGCATTGAGCGTGGATCTTCGGTCGCGGG
>NZ_RZSU01000230.1:0-1367 GCF_003997585.1 Mesorhizobium sp. M5C.F.Cr.IN.023.01.1.1
TGCGATGGAGGCGCAGCAGGTCATCTGGCTTCGCACATTGCGAATTGCCAAGGGAGGCAAGCCGGCAGAGCGGGAAGCTAAGCGAATGATCAGTGAAAAGATCAAGGCAGCCGGGCGGGCTGGGACAATGTTTGCCACAGGAGCACCCGCAGGCGAGGTCGCCCGCATGTATCGCAAGAAGATTAGGGCGAATAGAAAACGGCTCTCACGCTGACACAAAAGACCTCGCCGAAGCGCGAGATCATCGACCACAACGACATTTGACGGAGCTCACCCGGTGGCCGAACGCTCTTTCAGATCTGGTCTGCGTCTAGCAACTTCAGCAAACAGGATTCGGATGTCGTCGTATGGCTCGCCGCTTAATTGCTCTAAGGCCGCCACGAAAGGCTCAAGCAATTGAGTCCGTCTCACGCTTTCGACCGTTTCCTGTAGGGACCGCGCACTATCGACTTCTCGGCTTCCTTCGCCTCGATCAGCGCAACGATGTCCGCGATCTCCCAAGCCCTTGCCATCGAGGATGAATAGCGCTGGCGTCAATGTTCCGGCAAGCCCCCTCGCCAGCCGTTTCATCGCGAATAGCGTCAGACCGTATGGAGTCGTGTCCCGCCACCATCTCGCGGTTTGCGATAGTGAAGGAACAAACCGATGGCGACACAGACCAGGCCAAGAGTGAAGAAGGCCAAGTCCCATGCCAACCAATTGGCGTCGTTCTCCTTGATGTGATGCAGCCCCAAAATCCAGTGGTTCAGAACAGCATCGAGCAGGTGCCAAGCGCCAAAGCCGATGAATAGTGTTGACGCAAAGCGGCGACCTGAGTCTAGAGAGTCGAACTGCTCACGGGCGCGCCAAAGTAGCCACAGTCCCACGGCCCCGATGGCGTACATGACAGCATGGAAAAGCCCGTCGGTCAGGATGCGGAAGCGCAAATCCTGAAATATAGCCCCATCAAGCGAACTCAGGAGGCTATGCCATTGCAATATCTGATGGAGCAGTATGCCATCAAAGAAACCCGCAAGCCCTGCAAACCAATAGGACCGGGTAAAGGATGCCCCCCTATCGTTTTCGACGTCCGTCATGTCTCGCCTCCCGTTCCTCATTCAAGAAGCTCATTTGCGGCCCTCAAACCGATGGACGACCAGTTCTTTGGTGGACACAAGCTCAATCCTCCCAGAAATCCTGCAGCGATGCGTGCCTTAGGTCTTCCTCGCCCCTGAGGTGTTTCACACGGGCTTTGATCCCTGGCTTGACCCACTGCGTCGCCGGACGCTTCATCCCCTTAGGCGGCGGCCCGGCGTGCTCCTGGACACGCTTCCACAGGCGCTCGCGGATCGCCCGGCTCGGATTGATGAAGGCCGACCCAACATATT
>NZ_RZSU01000231.1:0-1348 GCF_003997585.1 Mesorhizobium sp. M5C.F.Cr.IN.023.01.1.1
AGGAGACGCCAAGTGCGTCTTTACCGCCTATGCTTACCACCAGATGAGTGGCGTCGGCTGGAAGGCGGTTTAATTGCCGGCCCACGTCCGCCATGACGCTGCCGTCAACGGCGAGCAGCTTGGCCGACCAGCCGATCGGGAGCTGCCGCAGCAGGTGGGCCAATACATCTGCTCCGCCGGCGACATAGGCGCCGTTTTCAAATACCGAATCCCCGAGAAGCACAACCTTGTTCATCATAGCCGCGTCCTCGGCGGAAATAGTTTGCCCGGTGGCAAATGCCGGTCCGGCGGCGGCCAGCAAGAAGCTTCTGCGCGATATCGGGAACTTGACCAGAAGAGGCCGCTGAAACGGAGAGGCGTTCTCTCGCCAGTCTTGGAATCCGATCAATCCGTCTTCCGCATCGCCTGCGCGATCAGTCCGCCGGCAGCCAAGCCCAGAGCAAGCGCGACATACGTGGCGGCGATCGAGCGCTTCGAAAGCACGGTCTCCCAGCCTGGTGTGAGCCGCTTCGGTACGACGAGATAATCCACGACGGCTGCAATCATGGCCACTGCCGAGGCATCGCGCAGCATCAGCAGCGGCGACCGCTGTGGGTTTCGGGCGAGCCAAGCCTCGAACGGAGCGGCCCAGAACATGGCCGAGGCATGGTGGGTGCCGAAACCCACCGCACTGTGTGCGAGGTCGGCTTTCCTGACCGCACCGGCCTTATCGCCGTGCAGCCAGTGGCTGGTGGCGTTGGTCGGCTGCAGTGCGGATTTGCCTTCGGCTTTGGCCAGAAGGGCTAGAACCGCCGCCGTCACAAAGCTTGCGACCGTGCCCGTCACGGCCGTCGAAAGTCCCACATTCAAGAGCCCGTTCACCTCAAACCTCCGCAAAACCAGTTCGCCCTTCTTTAATCACCGAACCGAACCTCGGTTCCGTATGTCGGCGATGCCGTGGCCTGAGCTGCTGGACCGGCCGTCACTGGACAGGGCCTGGCGCGAGGCAAGGCACCGATTACCGGACCCGGCTTGTGCGCGAGCACCACGATAATTTAATCATCAAGAGTCCCAGCATGCCCCTAGCGCCGGGCTTTCCATCACAATTCGCAATGAGATCAGAGATCGAGGCAAACACTGCCTTGCGGCCGGCTGCAGCAGGCCAAGTACGCTGAAGGAGTGGTCCAAAGACGTTCTGCGCCGCATTCAGATGATCTATCAGATGCCGGACAATGCGCTTAATCCCCGCCAGACCGTCGAGGAAGTGATCGCACGCCCGCTAGAATTCTATCTCGGATTCAAGGGTGCGGCTCGTGACCGGCGGCTGCCCGCGATGCGTTCGCGGCGCTGATCGCGGTCAGGTCATGAC
>NZ_RZSU01000232.1:0-1341 GCF_003997585.1 Mesorhizobium sp. M5C.F.Cr.IN.023.01.1.1
GTCGGCGACTGCGCCGGCATGGCCGCCGACCTGTTCGAGACCTATGCGGTGACCGTCGTCGCCACCATGGTCCTCGCCGCCATCTTCTTCGGCGGCACCGCCGTTCTCAGCGCCACAATGCTCTATCCGCTGGCCATCTGCGGCGCCTGCATCCTGACGTCCATCGTCGGCACTTTCTTTGTCAAGCTCGGCTCCAACGGCTCGATCATGGGCGCGCTCTACAAGGGCCTGATCGTCACCGGCCTGCTGTCGATCGTCGGCCTCGGCATCGCCACCTCGGCAACGCTGGGCTGGGGCGAGATCGGAACCGTCGCCGGCATGGCCGTCACCGGCACGAACCTGTTCATCTGCGGCCTGATCGGCCTTCTGGTGACCGGTCTCATCGTGGTGATCACCGAATACTACACCGGCACCGACAAGCGCCCGGTGAACTCCATCGCCCAGGCTTCGGTCACCGGTCACGGCACCAACGTCATCCAGGGTCTTGCGGTCTCGCTGGAATCGACGGCACTTCCGGCGATCGTCATCGTCGGCGGCATCATATCGACCTACCAGCTCGCCGTCACCACGATGCTCGGGCTTGCCGGTATGATCGTTGCGCTCGACGCCTTCGGCCCGGTTACCGACAATGCCGGCGGCATCGCCGAAATGGCCGGCTTGCCCAAGGAAGTGCGCCAATCCACCGATGCGCTCGACGCGGTCGGCAACACCACCAAGGCGGTGACCAAGGGTTACGCCATCGGTTCAGCCGGCCTCGGCGCGCTGGTGCTGTTTGCGGCCTACTCCAATGACCTGAAGTTCTTTGCCGCCAGTGGCGACAAATATCCTTACTTCCAGGGCATGGGCGAAGTCTCTTTCGACCTCTCCAACCCTTACGTCGTCGCTGGTCTGATCTTCGGCGGCCTGATTCCGTATCTGTTCGGCGGCATCGCCATGACGGCTGTCGGCCGTGCGGCGGGCGCCATCGTCGAGGAGGTGCGCAAGCAGTTCCGCGAGGATCCGGGCATCATGGCCGGCACGTCGAAGCCGAACTATGCGCGTGCGGTCGACCTTCTGACCAAGGCGGCGATCCGAGAAATGATCATTCCGTCGCTGCTGCCGGTGCTGGCGCCGCTGGTCGTCTATTTCGGCGTGCTGCTGATCTCGGGCTCGAAAGCATCCGCTTTTGCAGCGCTCGGCGCTTCGCTGCTCGGCGTCATCGTAAACGGCCTGTTCGTCGCCATCTCGATGACCTCCGGCGGCGGCGCTTGGGACAACGCGAAAAAATCGTTCGAGGACGGCTTCACCGGCAAGGACGGCGTCAAGCACCTCAAGGGTTCCGAGGCGCACAAAGCCTCGGTG
>NZ_RZSU01000233.1:0-1319 GCF_003997585.1 Mesorhizobium sp. M5C.F.Cr.IN.023.01.1.1
CGAGTTCCTGCTCTATGTGCCGACCGACGGCATCGCCTACAAGGCAGTGGTCCGCTGGCGCCGCGAAGACCGCATCGGCATCATGTTCACCGGCACCGAGCCCAAGCCCCACTGGCACTACGGCTAAATCCCTTTAACCACGCCTCCGCCTTGGGCGTACCAGAGATTTCAACTGGCATGGCAATAGAGCACCAGATCCCAGTGCATGCAGCCGTACTGGTCGCCAAGGCGGCCGATGAGGTCCTGGATATCAAATCCCTATTGGGCCGCACCTAAATTCCAGATGTCCCGATGCAGGCGCCATGTCCCGTCGTCGCCCTTTTTCCAGACGACGATGTACTTGCCCAGGCGCGGCGTCTTCACCGGGCGAGGCCTCATCAACGGCGAAGCCATCGTCCTCGATGAGAAGCTCCGTTCGGACTTTGCGGAATTGCGGTAGCAATCCCGCGACGCCAGTATGATCTGTATTTCGCCGCGGGGATTTCTGGGAAAATGAATGATGGCCGGCACGGGAACGACCCGGCCAATGTTCTTCGAGGTGAACAAAGGCCGAGCCTTATCTAATTTCCCGCCCGTAGCTCCTTCAGGTCACAGCGAATGATGCTGCCATGGGAAATGGCTGGCGAGCTGCGTTTGAGCTGCATCTCCCGTCCCGTCGCTGTCCAAAGAGAGCGACCCGGTTGAACTGTCGTAACTGACATGGTCGGAACGATCATGCGCAGCCGTAGACAGAGCGTCGGATGACTCCCCTCCCGACTTGAGCCCGTCAAAGAAGGCCTGGTCGAAGTGAGGCTTGTCTTGCAGCTTTTCCTGGAGCCAGCTGAAGTCGAAGGCGTCGTGCCCTCCGCGGCCGGACATGATCTCGGCGGCGCCGCCCTTGCTAGCGTTGGCACCGACATTTTCATTATCCTCGACGGTGTGGGCGAACCCGTTGCCGGCCGTCTTATCGTGCGAACCGGCGAGCGACTCCGAGCCGCCAGAAAGGGCGGCCAACACCCGGTCGACACTGCTGCCTGCCTTTTCGCCGCCATTGTCGACATGGGAGGTGTCGTTGCCGTCATGGTCTGCCGCCCAGTCGGCGCCGGCGGCTGCATGGGTCGCATCGGCACCACGGACACCGCCATTGCTGGTCGTGGGACGGGAAGCGGCGGCCGCAGTAGCGCTGTCGTCGCTCGCTGTGGTGTCGGAAGCGGTGGTCGCAGTAGCGCTGTCGTCGCTGATGGTGGTATCGGAAGCGGCGGCCGCAGTAGAGCTGTCGTCGCTCGTGGTGGTGTCGGAAGCGGCGGCCGCAGTAGAGCTGTCGTCGCTCGTGGTGGTGT
>NZ_RZSU01000234.1:0-1255 GCF_003997585.1 Mesorhizobium sp. M5C.F.Cr.IN.023.01.1.1
AACAAGCTGTGGATGACCGTCAATAACTAATTGAAAAATAAAGCTGATTTTTGACAGCTGATATCTTCGCCGTGAACGCTTTCAGCGGCTGCGCCTATCAGCAGGCATGTATATGCCGGCAAAGCATTTCGAACATTGAAACCGTGCGAAGTGTCCGTTTGCGAGATTTCTTTTTAAGTACTTGCCGGCAAACGAAAAAACCCGGCACGGGCGGCCGGGCTTGAAGAGGACAAGATCAGTAAAGGTATATTAGGCCGACAGCACCTTGAGTCGCTGCGCCAGGCGCGAAACCTTGCGGGACGCCGTATTCTTGTGCACCACGCCCTTGGTCGCGGCGCGCATCAATTCCGGTTCCGCCACCTTGAAAGCAGCCTGCGCGGCAGCCTTATCGCCCGAGGCGAGCGCCTCTTCGACCTGGCGGATGTAGGTCCGCACGCGCGAGCGGCGGTTCTTGTTGATCGCCGTGCGCCGGGCGATCTTGCGCGTTGCCTTTTTGGCCGAGGAGGTATTGGCCATGATGCCTCTCTTCTGATCTGGTGGGCGCATGCGGGATGTCGCAGGGCGCAAAAACAAACGGGCAGCCACAGGGCCGCCTCGGTTGGTGCGGCTTATAGTTCAGCTTTTCCGGCGCGTCAACGCTGCTTCGCCTTCTTTTTGGCCGCTGCTGTCGCTCGCTTCTGGCCGCTGTCTTCACGATCTACCGGTTCGTGAAATTTGGCTTCCGCTTCTCGGCAAACGCCGCCATGCCTTCCTTCTGGTCATCGAGCGCAAACAGCGAGTGAAACAGCCGGCGCTCGAACCGCAGCCCTTCGGCCAGTGTCGTTTCATAGGCGCGGTTGACGGCCTCTTTCGCCATCATCACCGACGGCAGCGAAAAATCGGCTATCTTGGCCGCCGCCTTCAACGCCTCCTCGAGCAGCTCGACGGCGGGCACCACACGCGACACCAGACCGCAACGCTCGGCTTCCGCCGCATCCATCATCCGTCCGGTCAGGCACATGTCCATCGCCTTCGATTTGCCGACGAAGCGGGTGAGGCGCTGCGATCCGCCCATGCCCGGCATGACGCCGAGCGTGATCTCGGGCTGGCCGAACTTGGCGTTGTCGGCGGCGATGATGAAATCGCACATCATCGCCAGTTCGCAGCCGCCGCCGAGCGCATAGCCGGCCACCGCCGCGATAACAGGCTTGCGCGCCCGGGTGAACTCTTCCCAGCCGACAAAGAAGTCCTGCACATAAGCGTCGACGAAGGAGAT
>NZ_RZSU01000235.1:0-1221 GCF_003997585.1 Mesorhizobium sp. M5C.F.Cr.IN.023.01.1.1
CACGCAGCGACGAGGTCGCGATCATTAACTGCATAGAGACTGGGAAGGCGTTGGACCTTGCCCGTGGCGAGGTTCGGACCGCCGTCAGATACCTGCGGTACTACGCTGGCTTGGCGGACAAGCTCGAAGGTCGCTCTATTCCGCGGGGGGCGGATCTTGTTGACTATACGGTCAGAAGCCCCTTCGGAGTGTCAGCCCAGATCGTTCCTTGGAACGGCCCCCTCGAACTGACGGCCCGTTCACTAGCTTGCGCCATTGCAACTGGTAACTCAGTGGTAGTGAAGTCCCCCGAACTGGCTCCTTTATCAGGCATAGAACTTGCTCGCGCCTGTGAGACCGCGGGCTTGCCTGCCGGAGCCGTAAACGTGCTCACTGGGTATGGCCAGACGGCAGGCCAGGCGCTGATCGATCATCCCGATGTTCGCCACATCGTCTTTACGGGCTCCATGGCAACCGGGCGAACCGTCCTCAAGGCTGCAGCGGAGCGCATCGTACCCTGCATCATGGAACTGGGCGGCAAATCAGCCGCTGTCGTTTATTCCGATGCCGATCTCGACGCCGTCGTGGAAGCGGTGCGTATCGGAACCTATCTAAATGCTGGCCAGAATTGCAACAACCTAACAAGATTGCTTGTAGAGCGTTCAATCGCTGATGAAACGTTAGAAAGAGTGAAGGCCTGCGTCGAAGGACTCTCAATTGGACCAGGACGCGAAAACTGCGACATCACCCCGTTGATCTCTCAAAAGCAGCGAGAGGGGGTCGAGAGCGCCTGCCGGATGGCCCTGTCGCAAGGGGCACGGCTTGTGGCCGGCGGAACTGCACTTTCGGTGCGAAGCGGCTATTTCATGGCGCCGACTGTATTTGCCGATGTCGCGCCAAATAGTAGTCTTTTCCAGAAAGAAGTCTTCGGCCCTGTTCTTTCCGTTACTGCTTTCGATGATCCGATAAAAGGGATCGAACTGGCAAACGATACCGATCAAGGCTTGGCAGCGGGCGTTTTCACCCGGGATATCGACCGGGCTCTTTGGAGCGCGGATCGCCTTTGGGCTGGCCAAGTGTACGTGAATGGATGGTACGTCGGCGGCGTAGAAACGCCGTTCGGTGGAGTGAAGAAGTCTGGCTACGGTAGGGAAAAGGGTCAGGAAGCCCTTGATGGCTACGTGCAGACCAGAAATATTGGCATCCGGATCTCACAACCCTTGTCTGGTTCGGGCAACAGCG
>NZ_RZSU01000236.1:0-1210 GCF_003997585.1 Mesorhizobium sp. M5C.F.Cr.IN.023.01.1.1
GGTCGGGCCTGCGCACGGCCGACAACCAGGACGAACAGCGGCGCGGCAAGACCGCGGTACCGGTCAAGACGCTGAAGGAGATCGGCAAGAAGCTGACCGAGGTGCCGAAGGATTTCGCGGCGCACAAGACGATCATGCGGTTTCTCGAGAACCGCCGCCAGGCGATCGAGTCGGGCGAAGGCATCGACTGGTCGACGGCCGAGGCGCTGGCTTTCGGCGCCATCCTGCTCGACGGCAATCCGGTCCGGCTGTCGGGACAGGATTCGGAGCGCGGCACGTTCTCGCAACGTCACTCCGTGCTCTACGACCAGCGCGACGAGACACGCTATATCCCGCTCAACAATCTGTCGGCGGCGCAAGCCGGCTTCGAGGTCATCAACTCGATGCTGTCGGAAGAGGCCGTGCTCGGCTTCGAATACGGCTACAGCCTGGCCGAGCCGAAGGCGCTGACGCTTTGGGAAGCTCAGTTCGGCGATTTCGCCAATGGCGCCCAGGTGGTGTTCGACCAGTTCATCTCGTCGGGCGAGCGCAAGTGGCTCAGAATGTCGGGCCTCGTCTGCCTGCTGCCGCATGGCTATGAAGGCCAGGGGCCGGAACATTCGTCGGCCAGGCTCGAGCGCTTCCTGCAGCTTTGCGCCGAAGACAACATGCAGGTGGCCTACTGCACGACGCCGGCCAACTACTTCCACATCCTGCGCCGGCAGTTGAAGCGGGATTTCCGCAAGCCGCTGATCCTGATGACGCCTAAGTCGCTACTGCGCCACAAGCGGGCGGTGTCGACGCTGCCGGAGATGTCGGGCGAAAGCGCCTTCCACCGGCTGTTGTGGGACGATGCCCAGCAGCTCCCCGGCCAGGCGATCAAGCTCACCAAAGATTCGAAGATCCGCCGTGTGGTGCTCTGCTCGGGCAAGGTCTATTACGACCTCTACGAGGAGCGCGAGAAGCGCGGCATCAACGACATCTACCTGCTGCGCGTCGAACAGCTCTATCCATTCCCGGCCAAGGCGCTGATCACCGAGCTGTCACGCTTCCGCAACGCCGAGATGGTGTGGTGCCAGGAGGAGCCCAAGAATATGGGCGCCTGGTCGTTCATCGATCCCTATCTGGAATGGGTGCTGGCGCATATCGACGCCAAGCATCAGCGGGTGCGCTATACCGGCAGGCCGGCCGCTGCGTCGCCGGCCACCGGCTTGATGTCGAAGCACTGTCT
>NZ_RZSU01000237.1:0-1137 GCF_003997585.1 Mesorhizobium sp. M5C.F.Cr.IN.023.01.1.1
TCGCGGAATATGGCACTGCCGAGCTCGGCAGTGCCATATTCCGCGACCCAGCGGACGGCTCCTGGCAGACGGCGGACGCCTATCTCTCCGGCCCTGTCCGCGACAAGCTGAAGGCAGCAGAGGCGGCCGCGGCGCTCGATCCCGCCTATGAGCGCAACGTCACCGCACTGATGGGCGTGCAACCGGCCGATCTCAGGCCCTCCGACATCACCGCGCGGCTCGGCGCGCCCTGGATTCCGGCCGCCGACATCGTCGCCTTCGTGAAGGAGACGATGGGGGCGGAGATCCGGATCCACCACATGCCGGAACTGGCGTCCTGGACCGTCGAAGCCCGCCAGCTCGGATGGATGGCGGCCGGCACGTCCGAATGGGGCACGGATCGCCGGCATGCCGGAGAACTTCTCGCCGATGCGCTGAACAGCCGCGTGCCGCAAATCTTCGACACGGTCAGGGAGGAGAAAAGCGAGCGCCGCGTTCTCAATGTCGTCGACACCGAGGCGGCGAAGGAGAAGCTCCAGAAGATCAAGACCGCCTTCCAGAGCTGGATCTGGTCCGATCCCGACCGCACCGACCGCCTGGCGCGGGTCTATAACGACCGCTTCAACAACATCGTGCCGCGAGCCTTCGACGGCTCACACCTGAAGCTTCCGGGCGCCTCGGGCGCCTTTGTTCTTTATGACCACCAGAAGCGCGGCATCTGGCGCATCATTTCCGCGGGCGCGACCTATCTCGCCCACGCCGTCGGCGCCGGCAAGACGATGACGATCGCAGCGAGCATCATGGAGCAGCGCCGGCTCGGCCTGATCGCCAAGGCGATGCTCGTCGTGCCCGGCCATTGCCTGGCGCAGGCGGCGCGTGAGTTCCTGGCGCTCTATCCCAACGCCCGCATCCTCGTCGCCGACGAGACCAATTTTTCTTTGGCCAAGCGGCATCGCTTCCTGTCGCGCGCGGCGACGGCCAACTGGGACGCGATCATCATCACCCATTCAGCCTTCCGCTTCATCGGCGTGCCGTCCGCCTTCGAGCAGCAGATGATCCAGGACGAGCTGGAGCTCTACCAGGCGCTTCTGACCAAGGTCGAGAGCGACGACCGCGTCTCGCGCAAGCGGCTCGAGCGGTTGAAGGAGGGCCTCAAGG
>NZ_RZSU01000238.1:0-1110 GCF_003997585.1 Mesorhizobium sp. M5C.F.Cr.IN.023.01.1.1
GCAATAGCCAAGGCGGGCGATCCGGTCGCCATGGCCGCGGCCTTCTCCAAGGCGGTGGAGGCGGGTCGCGGGGCACATTGCGCCGGCCTGCTCGAGCCGCGCGACATGGCAGTCCCCTCGACCCCTGTCATCGGCATGGCAGCATTCTCGTGAAACTCGATCCGTTCTACCTGATCGTCGATTCCAGCGCGTGGATCAAACGCCTGGTGCCGCTTGGCGTGAAGCTGGTGCAGCTGCGCATCAAGGACAAGAGCGAAGCTTCACTGCGCCGGGAGATTCGCGCTGCGAAGACGGTATGTGAACGCCATGGCTGCCAGCTCGTCGTCAATGATTACTGGAGGCTCGCCATCGACGAGGGCTGCGACTTCGTGCATCTGGGCCAGGAGGATCTGGCGAGCGCTGATGTGAGGGCGATGCGGCGCGCCGGGCTCAAGCTGGGCTTGAGCACGCATGACCCCATCGAGCTCGAAACGGCACTATTCGCGGAGCCCGACTACGTCGCGCTCGGTCCGATTTACCCGACCACTCTGAAAGCGATGAAATGGGCGCCGCAGGGATTGGATCGCATTACCTTCTGGAAACAGCGCGTCGGCAATCTTCCGCTTGTCGCCATCGGCGGGCTTACTGTCGAGCGGCTTCCAGGAGTTTTCGAACATGGCGCACGAAGTGCGGCGGTGGTGACCGATATCATCCGCGCCGCCGATCCAGAGGCGCGCACGCGTGAGTGGCTCGAGGCAACAGCGCCGTGGCGATAGATCGCGAGTCTCACGTGCTGGTCGTTGCGGGAGCCGATTCAAGCGGCGGCGCCGGGATCGTGCGCGACGTCGAGACGATCGCGGCGCTCGGCCCCCGGTCGTGCGTCGCCGTGACGGCGGTGACCGCCCAGACGCATCGGTCGGTCGACTGGATCGAGCACATGCCGCCGGGTCTTGTCGTGGCCCAGATGCGGGCCGCACTCGCGGCCAACGATGTGAAGGCCATGAAGATCGGGATGCTCGGCACAAACGGCGCAATCGAAAAAGCCGCGGCGGTTCTGCGGGATCACCCCGACATACCGGTGGTGCTGGACCCGGTCCTCGCCTCCTCGTCCGGCAGGGCGCTGATCATGGA
>NZ_RZSU01000239.1:0-1071 GCF_003997585.1 Mesorhizobium sp. M5C.F.Cr.IN.023.01.1.1
GGTGCATTGGGGGCAAAGCGTGATTCAGCCCGGCGACGCCGCTCTGCCCGAAAGCATCGCGAGCCTTGCCAGCGTGGTCCGAGCGCCGGCGCAACTGGCCCGCCGATTGGCGCAGATCGGCATCGTCGAGGCCGGCGACGGAAAGCGGCTGCAGGCGCTGCTTGCTCCCGGGCAGCGGCTAGTCAGCCGCGAAGGGGCTCTGTGGCGTTGGGACGGGTTCACCGCCAGCGCCGACGCGCCGACCGCGGCCGCGCAGCGGCTGGCGCAGAAAAACCGGCTGGCTGAGCTCAACGCCGAGGCGGTCCACGCAACGCGCATTCTGCGCCAGGCCGAAGGGGCTCTTGCCCATGCCGAGCAGGCGCTTGCCCGAGCGAGCGACGCCGAGCGCAACGCCCGTCAGGCCGGGCGTGACGCCCAGCATGGGCTGGACGCCGCCCGCAACGCGCTGGCCGAGGCCGAGAAGGCCGGCGGCGAGCTGTCGAGCCGACGCGCCGCACTTGACGAGGCCCGCGCGCGCATCGTCGACAGCCATGAAGAGACGGCGGCGGCATTCGTCGAGGCGGAGATGCTGCTGCAAAGCGCTCCCGACCTCGGTGATCTGCAGTTGCAGCTCGAACAGTCGGCCGCCAACGTCGCTCGCGACCGCGCCACTCTTGCCGATGCCCGCGCCGTCCATGAAGGCTTGAGGCGGGAAGCCGAAGCGCGAACGCGCCGCCTCGACGCCATCGGCGCGGAACGCCGCAACTGGCTGGAGCGCGCCGAAAACGCCTCGACGCAGATCGCGGCACTCGGCGAACGCAAGGCCGAGGCCGAGGCCGAGCGCGAAAGACTGGCCGACGCACCCGACGAGATCGACGCCAAGCGGCGCGCCTTGCTGTCGCAGCTTGCCGAAGCCGAAAGCCTGCGCCAGGCAGCCGGCGATCGGTTGCAGGAGGCGGAGAGCAAGCAGTCCGAACTGGACAAGGCCGCGACATCAGCAATCCAGTCGTTGGCCGAGGCGCGCGAAACGCGCGTACGCGCCGAAGAGCGGCTCACCGCTGCCGACGAAAGACGGTTGGAGGTCGAGGCCCG
>NZ_RZSU01000023.1:0-79392 GCF_003997585.1 Mesorhizobium sp. M5C.F.Cr.IN.023.01.1.1
GCAATTCACTTCGGGCTCGCTCAGCGCCAGCGGCACTGCCAGCGCGACGGGCACCGACATCCAGGCCGACATCAAGGGCACGCTCGGTGACGTTTCTGTGCTGTCGCCGATGGTTGGCGTACCCGTCGGCGGGGCCGTCGATTTCGCGCTGACGGCGAGCGGCGCGCGCACGGCGCCGAATTTCTCGGTCTCGGCCGACAGCGACAGCCTGACGGCGTCGGGACGCACGGTCAGGACGATCAAGCTGGCGGCCACCGGCAAGGCCGACATTGCCAATCCCGCCGCCGATGTCTCACTGACCGGGTCCGTTAACGACCAGCCGCTCGATCTCAGGGCATCGTTGGTCACGCGTGACGGAAAGCGCTCCCTAAACGGGTTTAGCCTGTCGCTGGCCGACAACAAGGTCTCGGGCGATCTCGCTCTCGACGACAGCTTGCTGCCGCTCGGCACGCTGACACTCGAAGCGGCCGATATAGGCCCGCTGGCCGCGCTTGCCGGGCAGACGGCGGCAGGCGACGTGCAGGGCAGCATCCGCTTCTCTAATGATGGCGGCGCGCCGGCAGTCGCCGTCGATGCGACGAGCGGGTCTATTTCGCGCGGCGATCTGGCGGCGAAGACCATCACCGTCAACGCGCTGGTCGCCAACTATCTCAAGGCCCCGGCGATCTCTGGCACGATCAAGGCCGATACGGTCACATCGGGAACGACAATCATCAGCGGCATCGGTGTCGACCTGACGCGCGACGGCGACTGGACCGGGTTTTCCGGCGGCGCCACCGTCAAGGACATTCCGGCCACGGCCGAAGGCAGGGTGAAGATCGCGGACGGCACGACAAGCATCGAGATCGCTTCTGGTGACGCGACCATTCGCGGCATCAAGGCAGCGATCGCGCAGCCGTCGACCCTGAGCATCGCCAATGGCACGGCTAGCATCGAGAAGCTGATGCTCGATGTCGGCGGCGGATCGGTGACCGTGTCCGGCACCGCCGGCCCGACGCTCGACCTCGCGGCAGAGTTCTCCGCATTGCCGGCCGCCCTTGCCAATGATTTTTCACCCGGTCTCGACGCCGCGGGCTCGCTCGGCGGAACAGCGAAAGTGACGGGACCGTCGGCAGCCCCCAACATTCGTTTCAATGCGCAGCTCAGCGGCGCTGAGACCAGCCAGACCCGCCAGGCGGGGCTCGGGCCGCTCAATGTCGATGCGGCAGGCAGCTACTCCTCCGCCGGTGGCATTGCCATCGACCACGCGACGCTTGCCGGTAACAAAATTTCCGGCAAGGCCGCCGGCACCATCAATCCGAACGGCGCCAGCGATTTTGCGCTCGACCTCGCCTCGACCGGCCCGAGCCTGCCGCTGGCGCTTGGCAGCACCGAGAGCCCGATCAATCTCGAGTTGCAGGCGCTGTCGGTGGAGGTCGCGGGGCAGGGCATGCAATCGAGGCTGAATATCTCAGCTACACTGCCGTCGGTCGCCACCAATCTAGCCAAGGCCGAAGGCATCGCGCTTGCGCTCCATTCCGACGCCTTCGATCTGAAGGGCCGGACAGGGCCGATCTCCGGCACGGTGACGGCGGACAAGATCGGCCTGGACAACCCGACCATCGCGCCGCTGCTCGCCGGCAGGATCACTGCCAAGGTCGCCGGCGATCTCGCTGCCGATACCATCGTCATCGACAGCGGCTCGGTGACAAGCGAGGCACTGGACAGCGGCTTTAATGGAAGGGTCTCGCTGGCCGACGGCGCCATCGATCTCAACCTTAAGGCGGTTGCGGCTTCCGCAGCATTGCCGGCGGCAGTGCGCGGCGTGCTCGCCGAGCGGACGCAGCTCAGCGCGGCACTGAAGCGCGATGCCAATGGCAATATCACCGCCAACGCCATCAGGCTGGTATCAGGTGCATTCAGCGCCGACGGGCAGGCCAACCTCGCCGACAACAAGGTCAGCGCCGACGTCAAGGGCGTGCTGGCCGACATCTCGCTTCTGTCCGGGGATGCCAAGGGCGCCATAACGTTTGCGCTGAACGCGCAGGGCGCCGGTACAGCGCCGGACCTGTCGCTGACGGTCGACAGCGACCGGCTTTCGGTGGCGGCGCGAGAAATCACAGGGCTAAAGCTCATCGCGACGGGGAAGGGCGACATCGCCAGCCCGGCCGCCGATATCTCGCTCACCGGATCCGTCAATGACGAGCCACTCGATTTCAAGGCGTCGCTGGTAACGCGCCAGGGAAAGCGGTCCATAAACGGACTAAGCCTGTCGCTGGGCGACAACAAAGTTTCGGGCGATCTTGCTCTCGACGATAGATTCCTGCCGCTCGGCACGGTGGCGCTGGATCTGCCCGATATCAGTCCGCTCGCAGCCCTGGCGCTGGAAGAAGCTAACGGCGACGTGCGTGGCACGATCGCCTTCTCGAAGACCGGCAATGCGCCTGATGTCGCCATCAAGGCGACCACAGATTCAATTTCGCGCGGCGATCTTTCGGCAAAGACGGTCACCATCGATGCGCTGATCGCCAACTATCTCGCCGCACCGGTGATCTCCGGAAAAATCCGCGCCGACAGCGTCACCTCCGGCGGCACCGTCATTCGCGGCATCGATGTCGATCTCACCCGCGACGGCGACTGGACCGGCTTTTCCGGCGGCGCCACCGTCAAGGACATTCCGGCCAGGGCCGCCGGCCGCGTCAGGGTTGCCAACGGCGCTACAATGGTCGAGCTCACCTCCGGCCAGGCGACCATGCGCGGCATCAAGGCGGCGATCGCTCAGGCCTCGACCATCACCATCGCCAACGGCACCACCAGCCTGGACAGGCTCGCGCTCAACCTCGGCGGCGGCACGGCGACGGTTTCGGGCAAGGTCGGGGAGGCGCTCAATCTCAACGCGACGCTGGCGCGGGTGCCGATGTCGCTCGCCAACAGTTTCTCGCCGGGCCTCGATGCTGCCGGCTCGATCTCCGGCACGTTGAAGGTGACGGGCGCGCCGGCCAATCCGGCCGTCGCCTTCAAGATCGACGCCGCAGGTGTCCAGACGTCGCAGACTCGCGATGCCGGTTTCGGCGGCATGGGAATTTCGTCCTCCGGCACGTATTCGGGCAACAGACTGACCTTCGACGCCAACATGAGCGATGCCGCCGGTCTCGGCCTCAAGGGCGGCGGCACGATGACAACATCAGGCACGCCCACCCTTGATCTCGACTTTTCCGGCAAGGTGCCGTTCGCCTTCCTCACCCGGACACTCGCCGCGCAAGGCCTGTCCTTGAGCGGCACGGCCGACGTCGATTTGAAGGTGCGCGGCCCGGCGACGTCGCCGGTGATTTCAGGCACGGTCCGCACGTCAGGCGCCCGCCTGATCGATGCACGCTCGGGACTTGCGATCAACGATATCACCGCCGATGTGGCGATCGCCAGTAGCGTGGCCAGGATCAACCGCCTGACCGGCAATTTGTCGACGCGCGGCAGCCTGTCGGCCAGCGGCACGGTCGGGATCAATCCGGCGCAAGGTTTTCCGGCCGACCTGTCGGTCAAGCTCGTCGACGGCCGCTACACCGACGGCAGGGTGGTCACCGCCAATCTCGGTGGCGACCTGACCATCAAGGGGCCGCTCGCGTCGGCGCCGGTGATCTCGGGTACGATCAACCTGGCCAAGACCGTCATCACCGTTCCCGAGAAGCTGCCGGGCTCGCTTGCGACGCTCAACGTCAAGCACAAGAACGCACCGGCCGCCGTGCGCGCGCAGGACAAGGCGTTGCGCCCGGCGACGGCGAGCGGCGGCAGCGGTGGGGGCGGCCTCAATCTCGATGTCACGGTCAACGCGCCGAGCCAGATATTCATCCAGGGCAGGGGTGTCGATGCCGAGCTCGGCGGTTCGCTGCGGCTGACCGGTCCGGCATCGTCGCCGCAAGCCGTCGGCACCTTCACCTTGCAGCGCGGACGGCTGACGATCCTCGCCAAGCGGCTGACCTTCACCGAAGGCACGGTCGGCTTTTCAGGCTCGCTGGTGCCTTATCTCAACCTCACAGCGACATCGACGACGAGCAGTGCCACCGTCACCATCGTGGTGTCGGGCGAGGCGACCAATCCGAAATTCAACTTCTCGTCGGTGCCTGCCCTGCCGGAGGACGAGGTTCTGGCGCAGTTGATCTTCGGCCGCTCGATGTCGAACCTGTCGCCGCTGCAGATCGCCCAGCTTGCCGAAGCCGCCGCGCAGCTGGCCGGTGTTGGTGGCTCGACGTCGCTGCTCCAGAACCTGCGCAGCGCGATCGGCGTCGACGATCTCGACGTCATCACCGACGAGGAGGGCGGCACCGCGGTCTCGGCGGGCAAATATCTCAACGACCGCACCTATGTGACCATCCAGAAGGGCGACAAGCCGGGTTCGGGCAAGGCGGCGATCGATCTCGACGTCGGGCGCGGCGTCAAATTGCGCGGCGAGGCCACAGACGCTGGCGAAGCCAAGGGCGGCGTTTTCTACGAGCGCGAGTACTGAGGCCGGGCCGACGCGAGAGGGCCTGGCAATCCGACAATTGTCGCCGTTCTGGCACCCTGTCCGGGATCGGCCGGCGCTGGGCAAAGCTTCGCGCATGACGCCGGAAATCGGAACCGATTTTCGGTTAGGGATTATGCGCAAAATCAAAGTGCTACAGCGTCTTTTGCGCGCCCCAGGGGACGCGCGGCGCTGTCGTAATGTCTCAGTTTGATCGATCCCGGAGATTCGAACGAAATCTGCCGGGCAATAGCAATTTTGCGCCAAGACTGTCGTTATCACGCGAACTGCTTCCCTTCCAAAGTTGCACATTCCTTGGCATGTTCCCAACCCGTGCCGTTTTTGACATCATGGCCCGGATGCGGAATGGTAAAAGGCAGAAAGCCAACAATGGGAGTTTCGTGATGACAATCTACAAGAGTAATGGCGATCGCGTTCCGGATCACATCCATGCAATGGCCGAAGAAGCCAAGGCCGGACGTGTCGACCGCCGCGAGTTTCTGGCTCTGGCCAGCGTCTTCGGCGCGTCCACGGCGATGGCCTATGGTATGCTCGGCCTCGCCGACCCGACGCCGGCGAGAGCGCAGGACGTACAGGGCAAAAAGGGCGGCATATTGAAGGTCGCCATGTGGATCAAGGATCCGAAGGATCCGCGCAAGGCCGACTGGTCGGAAATCGCCAATGCCGAGCGCCAGGCACTCGAGCCGTTGGTCAAGTACACAAACGAATTCACGTTCCGCCCCTACCTGCTCGAGAGTTGGGACGTCAACGACGACGCCACCGAATACACGCTGCATGTGCGCAAGGGCGTCACCTGGAACAACGGCGATCCGTTCACCGCGGATGACGTCATCTTCAACTTCAAGCGTTGGGCCGACAAGAAAGCCGAAGGCAATTCTATGCCCGGTCGTCTCGGCTCGCTGGTCAAGGACGACAAGCTGGATGAGAGCGCAGTCACCAAGGTCGACGAACACACGGTCAAGCTAAAGCTCAGCACGCCTGATATCGCGCTCATTCCCAACGTGTGCGACTATCCCGGCCTCATCGTCCACAAGACCTTCGACGAAAAGGGCGGCGATTTCAAAGCCTGCCCGATTGGCACCGGCCCGTTCGAGCTCGTCTCCTACGATGTCGGCCAGAAAGTCGTCTACAAGCGCCGCGAAGACAACAAGTGGTGGGACGGCGAGGTCTTCCTCGACGGCATCGAGTTCATCGACTACGGCACCGATCCCGCGGCTACGGTCAGTGCCTTCGAATCGGGAGAGGTCCATACCAATTTCGAGACGTCGGCCGACTATGTGTCGATCCTCGACGGTGTCGACCTAGTCAAGTACGAGGTGGTCACCGCAGCGACCATCGTCTGCCGCACCAATGTGGCCAACAAGCCTTATGACGATCAGAAGGTCCGCAACGCGCTGCAGCTCGCAGTCGACAACGCCGTCGTGCTGCAGCTTGGCATGGCCAATGCCGGTACTGTCGCCGAAAACCACCATGTCAGCCCGATCCATCCGGAATATTACGAGCTGCCGAAGATTGCCCGCGATCCGGCCAAGGCGAAGGCGCTGATGGAGGAAGCCGGTCAGGCCGATTTCGAGCACGAGCTGATCACGGTCGACGAAGACTGGCACAAGAATACCGGCGATGCGATCGCCGCGCAGATGCGCGACGCCGGCATCAAGGTGAAGCGCACGGTGCTGCCCGGTTCGACGTTCTGGAACGACTGGACGAAGTATCCGCTGTCGATGACCAACTGGAATATGCGGCCGCTCGGCGTCCAGGTTCTGGCGATCGGCTACCGCACCGGAGAAGCCTGGAACGAAACCGCCTGGTCGAATCCCGAATGGGATGCCAAGCTCAACGCCGCGCTCGCCGTTGCCGACGCCGCCAAGCGCAAGGAGATGATGAAGGACATCGAGCAGATACTGCAGGATTCCGGAATCATCATCCAGCCCTACTGGCGCAAGCTCTACAGTCACTCGGTGGCTGCCGTTAAGAACTACGCCATGCACCCGACCTTCGAGCGCGACTACGGCAAGGTCTGGCTCGACGAGGCCTGATCGGATCGAAGCCAAAGGGGAGGGAGGGCGTTGTTCCCTCCCTCCTGTTTCGAACATGATCCAAATGTGGGATCAGCGCAAAAAGGTGCTGACTTTTCAGGCCGGCTCATGCGACAAATCAAGGGTTGACAGCACCTGACCCCAACCCGATCGGCAGGGGGCCGCCATGCTTTCCTTCATCCTTCGACGCCTCGGCACCATGGCATTGACGATGCTGTGCCTGACATTGGTCGTCTTCTTCCTGATCAATCTCGACCCCAATCTGAAAAAACTGGCGATCAGCCAGACCGAAATGCACACCTCGGCCGAGCAGCTCGAAAGCTGGCTGGTCAACCATGGCTATCGCCAGAATTTCTTCTCCCGCTATGGCCAATGGCTGGGTATCGTGCCCAAACAGCCGGTCACAGACCCGGCAACGGGCAAACCCGCGCGACGTTTTTCGTTCTGCAACGATCCTGTCGAGCCAACGTTCTCCGGCGTGCTACAGGGTGATTTCGGCTGCTCGACCAAGTTCAAAACGACGGTCGCGTCGAAGCTTTTCCCGGCACTCGGCGCCACCGGTATTCTGATGTTCTGGGTGCTTGTGGTGATGGTGCCGATCTCGCTTCTGATCGGCATCCTCGCCGGCATGCGAGAAGGCTCGCGAACCGATCGAACGTTGTCCGTCGCCTCGATCGCCTCGACGGCGACGCCCGAATATGTGTCGGGCGTCATTTTCACCGTCATTTTCGCCTCATGGCTCGGCCTGCTGAACGGTTCGGCGGCTTCGGCCAGTCGGGGCATCACCTTCTACAATTTCACTTTGCCTGTGATGACGCTGGCGATCTACGGCATCGGCTACATCGCCCGCATGACCCGCGCCTCGATGGTCGAGGTGATGACGCAGCAATATATCCGCACCGCGCGGTTGAAGGGCCTCTCCTTCGGCAGCGTCGTGGTCAAGCATGCGCTGCGCAACGCGCTGATCGCGCCGTTCACCGTCATCATGCTGCAATTTCCCTGGCTGCTCACCGGCGTCGTCATCGTCGAGGTGATGTTCCGCTACCAGGGGTTTGGCTACACGCTGGTCGAGGCGGCCGGCAACAACGATATCGATCTTTTGCTTGGCTGCTCCCTGGTCTCGGTGTTCATCGTCCTGATCACGCAGCTCATTTCCGATGTCGGCTACGCGTTTCTCAATCCGCGCATCAGAGTTCAATAGGGGATCGAGCGGATGCAGCTTGAATATATCGGCGCCTTCGATGTGGTGCTTGGCGTGCTTGCGCGTTTCTGGCCGGTCTGGATTTCTCTCGTCCTGGTGATGGGGGTGAGCTTCGCCTACAAGAAGAGGCTTGGCCTCTACGGTCAGCTGTTCGACAGCAGCGTCGGCATCGTCGGCGTCGGCATCTGCCTGTTCTGGCTGTTCACGGCGATCTTCGCGTCGACCATCTCGCCCTTCAATCCGCTTGTCCAGATCCCGATCATGAAGGATGCGCTGCCGGGCGCGGTCGAGCCGCAATCGGGACTTGTCTATCTGTTCGGCGGCGACAAGCTTGCCCGCGACGTATTCAGCCGCATGGTCTATGGCAGTCAGATCGTGCTGATCATCGCGCCGGCGGCGACCGGCTTCGCGCTGATGGTCGGTATCACGCTTGGCCTGCCGGCCGGCTATTATGGCGGCAGGATCGATACGGTGCTGTCCTTCCTCGCCAATCTCGTGCTGGCCTTTCCGGTGATCCTTCTGTTCTACCTCTTGGTGACACCGGGCATCATGGAGACGCCGATTCCCTATGCGATGGCCGGGCTGTTCTTTCTGTTCCCGATCATCTTCTTCAGCGTGCTGTTCTGGACGCGCTACAAGAAGCGGCCCGACCGCCTTTACATCCTCCTGGGGCTGACGCTGATCATTGGCGGCTGGGTCTATGCCGGCTTGGTCTTCGATGCCGACCCGTTCAGGATCATCCATATCGATCCCAACCAGCTCAACATCTTCGTGGCGGTGGTGTTCGCCTCCAGCCCTGGCGTGTTCCGCATCGTGCGCGGCCTTGTCATGGACATCAAGACGCGCGACTATGTGGCGGCGGCGCAGACGCGCGGTGAATCGCCCTGGTACATCATGCTGTGGGAGATCCTTCCCAATGCACGCGGGCCGCTGATCGTCGATGCCTGCCTGCGTATCGGCTACACCACGATCCTGCTCGGCACGCTCGGCTATTTCGGCCTGGGGCTGGCGCCTGAGAGCCCGGACTGGGGCACTGCGATCAAGGACGCCAGCCGGCTGCTGCGCTCCTTCATCCATCCGGCGCTGCCGCCGACGATCGCGCTGATGTCGTTCGTGCTGGGCCTTAATCTCTTGGCCGACTCGCTGCGTGAACAATCGATGAAAGATTGATGGACGGGTTCTCGACCCGATATGCTTGAAAGAACAAGGATTGGAGCGACCCATGAATGAGGCAGTTCGAAATCCCGCCGAGCCGATTATCGAGATCGAGAACCTGTCGATCTCCTTCTTCACCCGCAAGGGTGAGATACCGGCCGTTATGGACTTCTCCTGCACGGTCATGCCTGGCGAAGCGATGGGCATCGTCGGCGAATCCGGCTGCGGCAAGTCGACCGTGTCGCTCGGCATCATGCGCGACCTCTCCAACATCGGAAAGATCGTCGGCGGCCGGATAAAGTTCCAGGGCAAGGACATGGGCGAGCTGTCCGACGAGGAACTGCGCGCCATCCGCGGCAACAAGATCGCGATGATCTACCAGGAGCCGATGGCCAGCCTGAACCCGGCGATGAAGGTCGGCCAGCAACTGATGGAAGTGCCGCTGATCCATGACAAGGTGTCGAAGGAAGAGGCTTATAGACGCGCGCTGGAAATGGTGCGCGCGGTCAGGCTGCCCGATCCCGAGCGCATGATGCGCTCCTTTCCGCACCAGCTTTCCGGTGGCCAGCAACAGCGTATCGTCATCGCCATGGCGCTGCTGTCGAAGCCGGCGCTGCTCCTGCTCGATGAGCCGACGACGGCGCTCGACGTGACGGTGGAAGCCGGCATCGTCGACCTGGTCAAGGGGCTCGGCGAGAAGTTCGGCACCTCGATGATCTTCGTGTCGCATAATCTCGGCCTGATCCTGGAAACCTGCGACCGCATTACGGTGATGTATTCGGGCGAAGCGGTGGAGACCGGCAAGATCAAGGACGTCTTCGACCGGATGCGCCATCCCTACACGCAAGGCCTGTTCCGCTCGATCCCGCTGCCCGGCGCCGACAAGAATTCGCGGCCTCTGATCTCCATACCGGGGCAATTGCCGCTGCCGCACGAGCGGCCGAAGGGCTGCAATTTCGGCCCCCGCTGCCACCATTTCGTCGAGGGCGTCTGCAACGCCGCCGAAATCCCGATGATCGCGGTCGACGGCCATGAAGGCCATTTTTCGCGCTGCGTGCGCTTCAACGAGATCGACTGGGAGGCGCTGCCGCCCGGCGCCAAGAAGGTCAACGAGCGCGTCGAGCCCGGCGCGCCGGTGCTCAAGATCGAGGACCTCAAAAAATACTACAAGGTCGGCGGCAGCGAAGTGTTCGGCTCAAGCGAGGGCCGCGTCGTCAAGGCCAACGAGACGATCTCCTTCATGGCGCGCGAATCCGAGACCGTCGCCATTGTCGGCGAGTCCGGTTGTGGGAAGTCGACGCTGGCCAAGGTGCTGCTCGGGCTGGAGACGGCAAGCTCGGGCAGCGTGACGCTCGGCAACCAACAGATCCAGTCGACCGGCGTCGAGAAGCGCAGTGTCGAGACGGTGTCGTCGATCCAGATGGTGTTCCAGAATCCGTTCGACACGCTCAATCCCAGCCATACGGTCGGTTCGCAGATCATCCGCACGCTGGAAAAGTTCAATGTCGGCAACACGGTCGCCGATCGCCGTCAGCGCATGCTGGAGCTTCTCGACCTGGTAAAGCTGCCGCGGGCGTTCGAGACCCGCAAGCCGCGCCAGCTCTCAGGCGGCCAGAAGCAGCGCATCGGCGTGGCGCGGGCCTTTGCCGGCGACGCCAAGGTGGTGGTGGCCGACGAGCCGGTTTCGGCGCTCGACGTGTCGGTGCAGGCGGCGGTGACTGAGCTCCTGATGGACATCCAGCGCAAGAACAAGACGACGATGCTGTTCATCAGCCACGATCTGTCGGTGGTGCGCTACATCGCCGACCGCGTCGTCGTCATGTATCTCGGCTATATCGTCGAGCAGGGCACGACCGACCAGATATTTTCGCCGCCCTATCATCCCTATACCGAGGCGCTGTTGTCGGCGATCCCGATCGCCGACACCAGCGTGATCAAGAAGCACATCGTGCTGGAGGGCGACATTCCGTCGGCGATGAACCCGCCAACCGGCTGTCCGTTCCAGACGCGTTGCGGCTACAAGAAGCTGGTGCCGGAGAATCTTTGCGAGACGCAGGTGCCGCCGGTGAAGAATCTCGGCGACGGTCATTTGAGCCTGTGCTGGCTTGCCGACGACGTGCTAGCGAAAATGGAGCCGGTAATCAAATTCGACAAGGAGCATGCCGCCCATGAGGGGTTGCCGGACGACGCGCCGCAAGGCATCGGTCCAGGCTTTGCCGGCGCTCCGCCCAAGCGTCCGCGCGGCAAAAGGCCGAAGCTGACGGATGGCTAGATCCTTGGCTTCATCAACGCGCGCATTGGCGTAGCTGCGCGGCGTAATCCCGGGCCATCTGTTCGGTGGCCCGCGCATAGCGCTGCACGCCGGCATCGCCGCGATTCCCACGGCCATAGGCCGTCCAGCCGAGATAATAGGCCAGATAGAGATTGTAGGTGTCGTTGCGGGCGACGCCGAGCGTGTCTGATGTCTTGGAATGATACCAGCCGACGAAATCGACGGCATCGGCAAAGCTGGTGCGGCGCGCCGCCCAGCTGCCGGTCTCGCTTTGATACTGCGCCCAGGTGCCGTCGAGCGCCTGCGAGAAGCCGGTGGCGCTGGAGACACGTTTCCAGGGAATGAAGCCGAGAAGCTTGGTGCGCGGCGGCCTGGCGTTGCTCTTGAAACCGGATTCCTTGCGCACCGTCGCCATCAGCACGGGAACCGGCACGCCGTATTTCTGCTCGGTACGCTCGGCCGCCGCCTGCCAGTTGTCGAACCAGCCGTCATTCTGGTCGAACACGGCGCAGACATCGTTGATATGGCGTGGCGGCGTCGCGCAGGCCGACAGCGCCAGCAACACTGTAACAGCTACAATTTTACTAAAACTCGACCTACCCATTGGAACAGGATTAGGCCGAAAACATAAAAGGAATCTTGCTGCGTTCCTTAACGGCCCATCGGCCGCTTTGGTCCCGGCAGAGGCGAGGGTAGATATTCCGACGTTTTCTGTCGCTTTTGTCGGCGTGAAATTCCCGATATGCCGCCTTGGCTAAAATCACGCCCGCATGTGGCGGATTTCTGACAGCCCGATCCTCGTGCCGGCGCTTTGATGCGCCGCATGAACGAACCGAGACGCAAGCGCGGCGCCGAGCGAACCAGCAACCGGGGACTGGCCGCCATTCCGCAACTGCCGTTGCGCCGCGTGACAAATCCCTATCCGCCAATGGCGATGCTCTCGGCCGACCAGATCGAGGCTATCCACCAGGCGTCGATGCACATTCTGGAGAATTTCGGCATCGAGGTGATGAGCCGGCGGGCGCTTTCGCTGTTCGAGAATGCCGGGGCCAAGGTCGATCAAGCGTCGATGACCGTCCGCATCGACCGCGGTATGGTCGACCGGGCACTGCGGACGACGCGGTCGAGCTATACGCTGACGCCGCGCAACCCCGGCCGTACCGTTCATCTCGGCGGCAACACCATCAATTTCACACTGGTCGCCGGGCCGCCCAATGTGCATGACATGGAACGCGGCCGCCGCGCCGGCAATTTGCGCGACTATTGCGATCTCACCCGGCTGGCGCAGCATTTCAACTGCATCCACATGCTGGGCAATCAGGTCTGCGCTCCGGTGGAACTGCCGGCCAATTCACGCCACCTCGACACCTATTTCGCCAATCTGACGCTGACCGACAAAAGTTTTCACGTCTCGGCGATCGGCCGCGGCAGGGCGCTCGACGGCATCGAAATGATGGCAATCGCGCGCGGACTGACGCTTGATCAGATGCGCGACGACCCCGGCGTCACCACCATCATCTCGGTCAACTCGCCGCGCCGCTTCGACGAGATGATGGCCGAAGGCCTGATGACCATGGCCGAGTTCGGCCAATCGGTTGCGGTGACGCCGTTCACGCTGATGGGGGCGATGAGCCCGGTGACGCTTGCCGGCGCGCTCGCCCAACAGAACGCCGAGGCGCTGTTCGGCGTGGTCTTGACGCAGCTTGTCCGCCCTGGCGCCCCGGTCATGTATGGCGCCTTCACCTCCAATGTCGACATGAAGTCCGGTGCACCGGCGTTCGGCACGCCGGAGAACACCAAGGCCAACATCGCCTCCGGGCAGCTGGCGCGGCGCTATGGACTGCCCTACCGGACGACGCCGGGCTCGGCCTCCAACGCCGCCGACGCGCAAGGCACCTATGAGACGCTGATGGCGCTGTGGGGCGCGGTGCTCGGCCACGGCAATCTCGTCTACCACGCCGCCGGCTGGCAGGAGGGCGGGCTGACCGCGTCGTTCGAAAAGTTCATCATCGACGTCGAGATGATCCAGCACATGATGGAGTTTTTGCGCCCGATCGAAGTCAACGAGGCCGAACTCGCCGTCGAGGCATTGGGGGCGGTGCCGACCGGCGGCCATTTCTTCGGCGAGCCGCACACGCTGGAGCGCTACGCCACCGCCTTCTATCAGCCGATGCTCTCCAATTGGCAGAATTACGAGGCCTGGCAGGAGGCCGGCGGGCTTGATGCCACGGCGCGGGCGACGCGGCTGTGGAAGAAAGCGCTGGAGGATCATGTCGAGCCGGCGATGGATATTTCCGTGCGCGAGGCGCTGGAGGCGTATGTGGCAAAGCGCAAGGAAGCGATCGGGCAGGGCGAGCCGTGATGTCTTTGGTATCGGGTCCGCTCAACTCCTGTCATCCCGATTCACTAAACCGTCCAACTCGCTAAAATAGACGAGAAAATCCATGAAATCGCATGCAAAGGTCGTGGTCATTGGCGGAGGCGTCGTCGGCTGTTCCGTGCTGTTCCATCTCGCCCGTCACGGCTGGACCGACATTGTGCTTCTGGAGCGTGACGAGCTGACCTCCGGCTCGACTTGGCATGCGGCCGGCGGCATGCATACGATCAATGGCGATCCCAACGTCGCCAAGCTGCAGAAATACACGATCTCGCTCTATAAGGAGATCGAGGAGCTGTCCGGCCAGGCGACCGGCGTGCATCTGACCGGCGGCGTGCTTTTGGCGGCGACCGAGGCGCGGCTCGACTGGCTGCGCGGCGTCGTTGCGAAGGGCCGCTATCTCGGCATCGATCTCGAGGAGATTTCGCCGAGCGAAGCGGCCGAACTGATGCCGCTGCTCGACCCGAAGCAGTTCGTCGGCGCTGTCCGCAACAAGGAGGACGGTCATCTCGATCCCTCGGGGGTCACCCACGCCTATGCCAAGGCCGCGAGAAAACTTGGCGCCGAGGTTGAGCGTTTCACCAAGGTCGAGGGCATCGTGCGCCGCCCCGACGGGCTGTGGCGCGTCATCACCAACAAGGGCGAGGTGGTGGCCGAGCATGTCGTCAACGCCGGCGGTCTATGGGCGCGCGAGGTCGGCCGCATGATCGGGCTGGAACTGCCGGTGCTGGCCATGGAGCACATGTACCTGATCACCGAGGACATGCCGGAAGTCGCCGCCTGGAACCAGAAGACCGGCACGGAGATCATCCACGCGGTCGATTTCGACGGCGAGCTCTATCTGCGCCAGGAGCGCGGCGGCATGCTGATGGGTACCTATGAGAAGGCCAATAAGCCATGGTCCGAATTTTCCACGCCGTGGAATTTCGGCCACGAACTGCTGGAGCCCGACATCGACCGCATCGCGCCGTCGCTGGAAGTCGGCTTCAGGCATTTCCCGGCCTTCCAGAACACCGGCATCAAGCAGATCATCAACGGTCCCTTCACCTTCGCGCCGGACGGCAACCCGCTGGTCGGACCGGTGCGCGGCCTGCCGGGTTTCTGGGTCGCCTGCGGCGTCATGGCGGGTTTCTCACAGGGCGGCGGCGTCGGCCTGGCGCTGGCGAACTGGATGATCGAGGGCGATCCCGGCGCCGACATCTGGGCGATGGATGTCTCGCGCTACGGCGACTGGGCGACGATGGCCTACACCAACGCCAAGGTGCGTGAGAATTATTCGCGGCGTTTTTCCATTCGCTTCCCCAATGAGGAGCTGCCTGCCGGGCGGCCGCTCAAGACCACGCCGGTCTATGACCTTTTGTCGGCCAAGGGCGCGCAATGGGGCGTGGCCTATGGGCTGGAAGTGCCGCTGTGGTATGCGCCCGAGGGCGTCAAGGACGAGTTCTCGTGGCGGCGCTCGAGCGATTTCCAGCATGTCGCAAAAGAGGTGAAGACGGTGCGGACACGTGTCGGCCTGTCGGAAATCTCGTCATTCGCCAAATACAGGGTGACGGGCGAGGGCGCGGCGGGCTGGCTCGACCGCCTGCTTGCCTGCAAGCTGCCAAAACCCGGCCGCATGACGCTGGCGCCGATGCTGAAGGAAGACGGCAGGCTGATCGGCGACTTTTCGCTGGCCAATCTCGGCAGTCCCAATTCCAACGGGGAGGACTGGTTCCTCGCCGGCTCCGGCATTGCCGAGCAGTATCACATGCGCTGGTTCGAGGCGCATCTGCCGCAAGATGGCTCGGTCCGTATCGAGGCGCTGGGGGCGAAGCTGACGGGCCTGTCGATCGCAGGACCCAAGGCGCGGGACGTGTTGGCCAGGGTTACGCGGGCGGATGTGTCGAATGCGGCGTTTCCGTTCATGGCCACGGCCAAGATGGATGTCGGCATGGCGCCGTGCCTGGTCGGCCGCGTCAGCTACACCGGCGATCTCGGCTACGAGATCTGGGTGGCGCCGGAATATCAGCGTGCGGCGTACCAGACCCTGATGGCGGCTGGCGAAGAATTCGGCATCGGCCTGTTCGGCTCGCGCGCGCTCAATGCGCTGCGGCTGGAGAAGAACTACGGCTCGTGGGCGCGCGAATACCGGCCGATCTATGGTCCGCTGGAGGCCGGGCTCGATCGCTTCGTCGCCTACGGGAAAGAAACCGATTTCATCGGCAAGCAGGCGGCACTCGCCGAGCGCCGGCAAGGCGGCAAACTGCGGCTGCGTGCCTTTGTCGTTGATACGGCAGACGCCGACGTCATCGGTGACGAGCCGATCTGGTTCGACGGCGCCGTGCGCGGCTGGGTCACGTCAGGCGGCTACGCGCATCATTCGAAGACGTCTGTGGCTATGGGCTACGTGCCGAAGGAAATCGCCGACAAAGCCGACGGTTTCGAGATCGAGCTCTTGGGTAAGCGCTTTCCCGCGCGCGTGCAGCCGACACCGCTGTTCGACGCGAATCTCGAGCGGATGCGTGGGTAAGGCGCCGCTGGTGGCGGCTCAAGCGCTGCGGCGGTTGTCCAGCGCCAAGGCGCCGGGACCGGCGAACACCAGATAGAGAAAGGTGAAACAGAAAGAGATTGTCGCATCGCCGCTATTGTTGGCGGGGAAGAAATCGCGCGGCATGTGCGCCATGAAATAGGCGATCGCCATCTCGCCGCAGAGCAGGGACGCCACCGGCCGGGTCAGGAGCGCAAGCGGGATGCCGTCGGCGAATTCGAGGTGCCGGCTGCCAGGGGCAGCCCGCTCAAGGTGCCGGCGTGTTTGCTGACCGGGAAAATTGAACAGCTTCTGTGTGCCGTGCTCGATGAACTGCAACGCGGTCATGATGCGCAGAGCGCTCAGCACCTGCGGCTGATATCTGGCGAGGTCGTCGAACGGCTTCAGCTAAACTCCATTTGCCCCGAACCGGCCATAGATTATCGCCCGGCAGGGACCATTCACTTCGCATGGCCTGCCACCAACAATCGGTGATTGGATGTTCCTCGCCCTTTAAATATTTTCTCTCTGGGGTTGTATTACAATCGCTATAGTTGTAGTAATAGCCAGACACTCCAAACCATGTGGGTTCCGTTTGCTATGAGAAAAGTTGTCGTGAGCCTATTCGCCATCCTTGCAGGGACCAGCGTCGCCATGGCCGACGACGCCGGCTGTGCTGCTTTCAAATGGCCGGTGACGCGCGAGCAGGCCCTGTTTGCGGCAGCGCCCGCCGCACAGTCCGGGGCTGGCCTTTCGGTTGGCGAGGCTGCAGATGTCGCGTTGGCGCCGGTCGACACGATCAGCTTCACCGTTCCGCCGGAACGCGTGCCGGCAGCCGGTACATTCGGCGCGACGGCAAGCGTGGCCGTGCCCCCTGAGGGAGAGCTCCAGATCAGCCTGTCTGATGAGGCCTGGGTCGATGTCGTTCAGGACGGCAAAGCCGTGAAGTCGGCGGCTTTCAGTCGTATGAAGACCTGTCCAGGGATCCGCAAGAGCGTGCGCTTCAAGCTGGCCGCCGGACCGGCCACCGTGCAGTTCAGCGGCGCGAAAAAAGAGACCCTCAAGGTCGCGGTGCTGACGCCGGAGTAATTCTCGAAGGGGCCGGAACGACAGGCTCCTCCTTGTCCTGCCGGACATTTCCCCCAATTGGGTCCCAATTGGGGGAGATCGGCCACTGCTGCCGACGTTGTTACCGCACCGGCGCCGTCAGTGCGAAATGGGCGCCTTGTGGGTCCGTGCACATCACAATCCAGCCGCCGCCGGGGACCTCCATCGGGCCCATATGGATCTTGCCGCCATTGTCGGTTACGCGCTTGGCTGCCGCGTCGATGCTAGGCACATTGAAATAGAACTGCCAGACCGGCACGGGAATCTGCTCGGGCTTGTTCATCATGCCGCCGATAGGTTCGCCGCCGGCGGTAAAGAGCTGGTAGATGCCCATCGGCCCCATATCCATGGCGTCGCCCTTGGTCCAACCGAACTGGTCGGAATAGAAGTCGAACGCAGCCCGCCAGTCGGTCGTGTAGAGTTCATGCCAGCCGACATGGCCGGGAGTAGTGGCCGGCACCGGCGGCTGGTCGGGGCCAATTGGCTGCAGGAAGTTGAAGGCCGCGCCTTGCGGATCGGCGACGACGGCAAAGCGGCCGACGCCCGGAATGTCATCGGGTTCGCGGTGAACCGCACCGCCGGCCTCCTTCAGCGATTTCGTCGAGGCATCGACATCCCTGGTGTGGATGTAACCGACCCACGCCGGCGGCATACCCATCTTGCGCACTTCATCCGGCTGCGCCATCAGCCCGCCGACGCCGCGCTCGCCGACATTCATGACGATATAGCGCGGCATGCCTGGTGCGCCGTCGAAGGCCTGCGCCTTCCAGCCGACCACGTCGGTATAGAATGCCTCGGCAGCGTCGAGATCAGTTGTCATCAGCTCGTACCAGAAGAAGGGCATCGGGGACTTTGACATTGTCATCCTCCTTGGGTTTCCAGTTGTGGATTGTGGTTCGATCCATCCTAGGACGATCTTGGCGACAGAAATCCGACATCTGGGCCACAAATCGATGGCGGCAAGGCGTCCCTCATTTCGCAATCTTGCGCATGTTGCGGTTTTCGACTTTGCTTGCCGTCAACGAGGGTTGTTGATCCATGCGCCGGATGTCGCTCACTTCAGAGCTTGTCGCGCAATGCCATCGGGAGGAGGCCGATCCCGGTCCCGATGGAAGTTGGACGCAACTGAACGATGAGGATTTCCAGACCCTCGCGTCGCGGCTATCGAGTGAAGCAGACGCGGGCCCCTTGTGGGTGTTCGCCTATGGCTCGCTGATCTGGAAGCCGGCTTTCGAGTCCGTCGAACAACAGCGCGCCACCGCTTTCGGCTGGCACCGGTCCTTCTGTCTCGACATTGCCCGCTGGCGCGGCAGCGCTGCGCAGCCGGGACTGATGATGGCGCTCGAACGAGGTGGGCGATGCGATGGTGTGATCTACCGCTTGCCGGAGGGGGAAAAGCCGCTGCAGATCGAAAAACTGTTGCGGCGCGAGATCGACGATCACGAGAGTGTCGGCTCGGTCAGATGGCTTCCGGTGCGTACGGCTCAAGGCACGCTCTGGGCGCTGGGCGTCGGCGTAACCGGCAGGGGCACCTCGCTCAATCAGCCCTTGGAAAATGTGGCGCGGGTGCTGGCCAGGGCATGCGGGCATGTCGGGTCCGGCGCCGAATACCTCTACAACACCGTCCATCACCTGGAAGCGTTCGGCATTCGCGACCGCAATCTGCGGCGGCTGCAGGAACTGGTCGCGCACGAGATCAGGTCGATCCATGGCGGTGCCCCTGATCTTGACCTCCCCTCCGCACAGTAATCGCGCGTAAAATCTCAAAAAACATGAGTATCTTTATCATGTTTTACTCAGCCTTTTCAGCGGCTTGCGTCAAAAATTGACCAATTGATAAAAAAACAAAACGTGCTAGCCTTCCCCAAAACAACAAGGAATGGGGAAGCGGAATGGCGACTGGTCATTTCAAGCAGGGCATTGCCGGCGGCCGGCTTTCGCCCGAACAATATGCGGATAATTTTTCCGACCTGCATCCGCCGCTCGATCATCATGAGGCGTTGGTCGAGTCCGATCGCTGCTATTTCTGCTATGACGCGCCGTGCATGAACGCATGCCCGACCTCGATCGACATCCCGCTGTTCATCCGCCAGATCTCGACAGGCAATCCGATCGGCTCGGCCAAGACGATTTTCGACCAGAATATTTTGGGCGGCATGTGCGCTCGCGTCTGCCCGACAGAGACACTGTGCGAAGAGGTCTGCGTGCGCGAAGTGGCGGAAGGCAAGCCGGTGCAGATCGGCCGCCTGCAGCGTTATGCCACCGACGTCGCCATGGCTGAGAATAAGCAATTCTATGCGCGCGCCGCCCCGACCGGCAAGACGATCGCCGTGGTCGGCGCCGGACCGGCCGGCCTTGCCGCCGCCCATCGGCTCGCCCGCCATGGTCATGAGGTGACCATCCTGGAAGCCCGCCCGAAAGCCGGCGGTCTCAATGAATACGGCATCGCCGCCTACAAGAGCATCGACAATTTCGCCCAGGCCGAGGTCGATTATATCCTGTCGATCGGCGGCATCGATATCCAGAACGGCAAGGCGCTCGGCCGCGACTACCAGCTGTCGGACCTGACAAGGAATTACGACGCGGTGTTTCTCGGCATGGGGCTTGGCGGCGTCAACGCGCTGCGCGCCGATGGCGAGGACGCGCAAGGCGTGACCAATGCGGTGGAGTTCATAGCGGAGCTTCGCCAGGCCAGTGACCTTGCCAGCCTGCCGGTCGGCCGGCGGGTCGTCGTAATCGGCGGCGGCATGACTGCGATAGATGCGGCGGTGCAATCGAAGCTGCTCGGCGCCGAAGAGGTGACGATCTGCTATCGGCGCGGGCAGGAGCACATGAACGCTTCCGACTTCGAGCAGGACCTGGCCGCCGCCAACGGCGTCATCATCCGTCACTGGCTGCAGCCGAAGCGGGTCATTGCCGCAGGCGGCAAGGTGTCTGGCATTGAACTCGAATACACGGCAATGGATGGCGACAAGCTCGTCGGCACCGGCGAGCGGCTGACGCTCACCGCCGACCAGGTGTTCAAAGCCATCGGCCAGAGCTTTGTCCCGGCTGCGCTCAACGGCAGCGGTGCCTTGCTTGCTTTGGAGGGCGGCCGCATCAAGGTCGATGTCGAAGGCCGCACTTCGTTGCCAAATGTCTGGGCCGGCGGCGACTGCATCTTCGGTGGCGACGACCTTACCGTCTCGGCCGTTGCACAGGGCCGCGACGCGGCCGAATCGATCCACCGGGCACTGACCTCGAACGGGAGGGCATGAGCATGGCAGACATCCGCAACAATTTCGTCGGCATCAAATCGCCGAATCCGTTCTGGCTGGCTTCGGCACCGCCGACCGACAAGGCCTACAACGTCATCCGAGCCTTCAGGGCGGGCTGGGGTGGCGTGGTGTGGAAGACGCTTGGCGAAGAGGGGCCGCCGGTGGTCAACGTCAACGGTCCGCGCTACGGCGCGATCTGGGGCGCCGATCGGCGCCTGCTCGGCCTCAACAACATCGAACTGATCACCGACCGCGACCTGCAGGTCAATCTGCGCGAGATCAAGCAGGTCAAGATGGACTGGCCCGACCGAGCCATCGTCGTGTCGTTGATGGTGCCTTGCGAGGAGCATGCGTGGAAGGCCATCCTGCCGGTGGTCGAGGAGACGGGGGCCGACGGCATCGAGCTCAATTTCGGCTGCCCGCACGGCATGTCGGAACGCGGCATGGGCTCGGCGGTCGGCCAGGTGCCGGAATACATCGAAATGGTGGTGCGCTGGTGCAAGGCCAACACCCGCATGCCTGTTATCACCAAGCTGACGCCCAACATCACCGATGTGCGCAAGCCGGCGCGTGCCGCCCTTGCCGGCGGCACCGACGCCGTCTCGCTGATCAACACCATCAATTCCATCACCGGCGTCAATCTCGATAGTTTCGCACCGGAGCCGACGATCGACGGCAAGGGTTCGCATGGCGGCTATTGCGGCCCGGCGGTGAAGCCGATCGCCATGAACATGGTGGCCGAGATCGCCCGCGATCCGGAAACGCACGGGCTGCCGATCTCCGGTATCGGTGGCATCACCACGTGGCGTGACGCCGCCGAATTCATGGCGCTCGGCGCCGGCAATGTGCAGGTGTGCACGGCGGCGATGACCTATGGCTTCAAGATCGTGCAGGAGATGATCGCCGGCCTGGAAAACTGGATGGACGAGAAGGGCCATGCCTCGCTGGACGACATTATCGGCCGCGCCACGCCCAACGTTACCGACTGGCAATATCTCAACCTCAACTACGTCGCCAAAGCGCATATTGACCAGGAGGCCTGCATCAAATGCGGCCGCTGCCACATCGCCTGCGAGGACACTTCGCACCAGGCGATCACCGCAATCGTCGACGGCGTCAGGCATTTCGAGGTGATCGAGGCGGAATGCGTCGGCTGCAATCTCTGCGTCAATGTCTGCCCGGTCGAGAACTGCATCACCATGGAGCCGCTCGCGGCTGGCGTGATGGACCAGCGCACCGGCAGACCGGTGTCGCCGATCTACGCCAACTGGACGACGCATCCGAACAATCCGATGGCCAAGGTGGCGGCGGAATAGGGCGCAGCCTGTTGTGGAAAAGCGGCGCCTGCGGGCGCCGCTTTTTCAAATCGTATTGCAGATAATAATTATCCACGATAATATGTATCCATGAATTGGAGATCAGCACAATGAAGCTGGGCGAGGGCGTCGAAGCGGCCATCCACTGTGCCGCGATGCTTGCCGGCATGGAAGGCGCGGCGACCATGCCGGGTGCTGCTATGGCGGAAGCGTTCGGCCTGTCGCCGAGCTATCTCCTCAAGCATCTCAACGCGTTGACGGCGTCGGGCATCCTGGAATCGGTGCCGGGGCCATCGGGCGGTTACCGGCTGGCGAGGCCGGCCGAGCGGATAACGCTGCTCGACATCGTGCTCGCCGTGGAAGGAGGCGAACCGGCCTTCCGCTGCGGCGAAATCCGTCAGCGCGGGCCGGTCAGGCTCGATGCATCGGTCTATGTCAAACCTTGCGGCATCAACGTCGCGATGCTGAAGGCCGAGCGCGCCTATCGCGCCGCTCTTGCCGAGGCGCGGCTGTCCGACATCGTGGCGGGATACATGAGCGATGCCGATCCTCGTTCAGTCGCCGCAAACTGCGCCTTTGTCGAGCGCCATCAACGACCGCGGAAATCGAGTGCAACCAAGCAAGCATGAAAGGTAAAGCGATGAAACAGAGGCTGCAATTTTTCGGTGCGGCGCCGGAGATCATGAAAGCGGTGTCGGCGCTCAACAAGACGGTCGACGAATGCGGGCTCGAGAAAAGCCTGTTGCACCTGATCAAGCTGCGGGCGTCGCAGATCAATGGCTGTTCGTATTGCGTCGAGATGCACAGCCGCGAGGCGCGCCATGACGGCGAGACCGAACAGCGGCTTTATCTCGTCTCCGCCTGGAAGGAATCGCCGCTGTTTTCCGCGCGCGAACGCGCTGCCTTCGCCTGGACCGAAGCGGTGACGAAGATCGCCGATAACGGTGTCTCGGACGAACTCTATGCGCGGACGCTCGAGCATTTCTCGGAAGAGGAACTGGTCAAGCTGTCTGTCGCGCTTGGCATGATCAACACCTGGAACCGGCTTTGCATCCCGTTCCAGGCCATTCATCCGATGCCGGCGGCGAACGCCGCCTGAGCGGTCGAACCGGCGCGCGGCCTTGCGCCGCGTGCCCTTTTTTTTTGGAGATCAATAAGATGTTGGCGAATTTTGAGAATGAGATTCTTCTTGTCGCCCGCCTGCTGCTTGGCGGCGCGTTCGTCTTTGCCGGTCTGCGCAACATCCAGAATGCAGGCTTCCTGACCAAGTTGATGGCGACGCGCGGCGTGCCGCAGGCGCGGCTGATGCTGTGGCTGGGGATCGTACTGCAGATCGTCGCCGGAGTTCTGGTGATATCAGGTGTCTGGACCGCCGCCGCCGCTCTGTGCTTGGTGCTGTTCCTAATTGTCGCCACCCCGATGTTCCACAATTTCTGGGATCACCAGGGTCCGGAGCGCGCCGCCCGCATCAACGGCTTTGTCGCCAATGTCGCGCTGACGGGTGGGTTCCTGGCGCTGGCGGCGCAGCCGCTTTAACGGTTCGGCGGCCGCCTCGCGGAGGCGCCACGGTCTTTGGCGACAGACAGCTTCCGCGCCGCGAGGCCGATGCGGAAGAGCCGCCGACGATCACGGCATGTGAGGATTTCTCGCTCGTGAAACCTATCTCGACGTTAAGGTAGCCGACTGATGCCCGACGAGATCGAGGCTCAGTGTCCGCAATTGCTGTCTCGCCTTTGCGTCATAGGCCTGCGCATCGGCGCGCGATTCCTTCTGGCCGTCGAAATAGAGGCCGCTCCGCCCTTCGAGCGCGGGCGACGTGGCAAGGTTGAGGATGGCATCGGCGCCGGTCTCGACCGAACTCCACGGCGTGACGCCGGCTTGCCGGACCATGGTGGTGTTCATGTAGCTTGCAGGATGCAGGCTGTTAGCGGTGACGCCGGTGTTCTTCAGTTCCTGTGCCAGGTCGATGGTGAACATGATCTGCGCCAGCTTGCTCTGGCAGTAGGCGCGGACGCCGTCATAGTTGCGGGTCAGCATGAGATCGTCGAAATCGATCGCCTGCTGGCCGGCCGAGGCGACATTGACAATGCGCGCCGGCGCACTCGCCTTGAGCAGCGGCAGAAGCTCTGATGTCAGCAGGAAGCCGGCGAGATAGTTGACGGCAAAGCGCAGTTCGTAGCCGTCGGCGCTGACTTGTCGTTTGGTGCCGGCGGTGCCGATGCCGGCATTGTTGATGAGGATATCGAGCCGGCCCGTGCGCGCGCGAACAGCGTCGGCGAGACGCCGGACTTCGGCCAGGGACGAGAGGTCGCCGACGAGAAGCTCGGCCTTGCCGCCAGCGGCTTCGATCTCAGCGACGACATTCTTGCCCCGTGTCGCATCACGGCCATGCACAAGGACCCGCGCGCCGCCGGCGCCGAGCCTTTGCGCGACCACGCGGCCGACGCCGTCCGTCGATCCGGTGATGAGGACGGTCCTGTCTTTCAGTTCCATGCCTGGAGCCTCCATGTTGTTGCTCTGGGTGAGATGTGGCATCCGATACACCTGTAAAGCATGTCAGATATCCGACGGCCGGCAGCATGGCGTTCGAGCATATGAGTTTTTCGATAGAGGACGGCTCGGATATGAAGCTGATCGTCTACACGCCACTCTCCGAGCAGAACTTGATCGCCAAGCTGGAAAAGCTGCTGGAAGCATTGCGGCCGAGCGGCGCAGCGCCTGAACCATCGAGGTCAGGTTTTCGGTTTCAGCCCTTCGATGAACAGCTGCTCGAGAAATCTTGCCGCATCCTCGAAACGGCCGTCACCGCCGCGGTTGGGCCCGAGCACGGCGCGGACCTGAACGTCGAAATCGGCATAGTGCTGCGTCGTCGCCCAGATCGAGAAGATCAGGTGCCAGGGGTCGGTGCGGGCGATCTTGCCGGCGCGCATCCAACTCTTGATGATGGCGGCCTTCTCGTCGACCAGCGTCTTCAGCTCGCCTTCAAGCATCGGCATGATGCGCGGCGCGCCCTGCAGGATCTCGTTGGCGAACAGCCGGCTTTCCCTAGGAAAATCGCGCGCCATTTCGAGTTTGCGCCTGATGTAGCTGCGCAATTCGGTTAAGGGATCGCCGATGTCGTCGAGTTCGCGCAACGGCGCCAGCCAGGTGTCCAGAAGCCGCTGCATCAGCGTCTCGTGGATGTCCTCCTTGCGGCGGAAATAGTAGAGCAGATTCGGCTTCGACATTCCGGCGGCTTCGGCGATCTGGTCGATGGTCGAGCCGCGAAAGCCGTTGGTTGAGAAGACCTCGAGCGCCGCCCCCAGGATGAGCTCGCGCTTTTCCTGCTGGATGCGGGTGCGGCGCGGGGCAGGGGTGTCCATGCCTGTCGTCATCCTCGCAGGACATTGCCGCGAGGGTCATCTGGACCAATTCTCTGGACCAGTTTTTCTCCGGCCTGTGGAGCGCGCCTCAGCTGCCGCATTTCCGCTAGTAATCCCTTGACCGCCGTCAGGGCGGTGCTAACGTTTGTCCAATCGGTCAAAATTTGCGTAGCACGAAAACGCAGCAGAGACCAAGTGTCGGGAAGACCAAGCGTTAGCCGCACCGAAACAGGTTACAAGGGGAAGTCTTGGTCATGTCCAACCGGCTAAAGGTCACGCCGAACGATCTCAGCGCATTCTGGATGCCGTTCACGGCGAACCGGCAATTCAAACAGGCGCCTCGCATGATGGTGTCCGCCAAGGACATGCATTACACGACCAGCGACGGGCGCAAGGTTCTCGACGGCACCGCCGGCCTGTGGTGCGTCAATGCCGGCCACTGCCGGCCGAAGATCACCGAGGCGATCCAGCAACAGGCCGCCGAACTCGACTATGCGCCGGCCTTTCAGATGGGCCACCCGATCGTCTTCGAACTGGCGAACCGTTTGGTCGACCTCGCGCCGAAGGGCATGGACCACGTGTTCTTCACCAATTCCGGATCGGAATCGGTGGAGACCGCGCTGAAGATGGCGATCGCCTACCATCGCGCCAAAGGTGAGGGCTCACGCACCCGCCTGATCGGTCGCGAGCGCGGCTATCACGGCGTCAATTTCGGCGGCATCTCGGTCGGCGGTATCGTCACCAATCGCAAGATGTTCGGCACGCTGCTCGGTGGCGTCGACCACATGCCGCACACGCATCTTCCCGAGAAGAATTCGTTCACCAAGGGCGTGCCCGAGCATGGCGCGGAATTGGCCAACGAACTGGAGCGCATTGTTGCGCTGCATGATGCCTCGACCATCGCGGCCGTCATCGTCGAGCCGGTGGCCGGTTCCACCGGCGTCATCCTGCCGCCGAAGGGCTATCTCGAGAGGCTACGCGAGATTTGCACCAAGCACGGCATCCTGTTGATCTTCGACGAGGTCATCACCGGCTTCGGCCGCCTCGGCACGCCGTTTGCCGCCGACTATTTCGGCGTCACCCCCGATATTATGACGACCGCCAAGGGCGTCTCCAATGGCGTCATCCCGATGGGCGCGGTGTTCGTCAAGAAGGAGATCCACGACGCCTTCATGACCGGCCCCGAGCATATGATCGAGTTCTTCCACGGCTACACCTATTCGGGCAATCCGATCGCCTGTGCGGCTGCGCTCGGCACGCTCGACACCTACAAGGAAGAGGGGCTGCTGACCCGCGGCGAGGAACTGGCGCCGTATTGGGAAGACGCGCTGCATTCGCTGAAGGGCGAGCCGAACGTCATCGATATCCGCAACATCGGCCTGATCGGCGCGATCGAGCTGGCACCCATTCCCGGCAGTCCGACCAAGCGTGCCTTCTCGGCCTTCGTCAAGGCGTTCGAGCGCGGCGCTCTGATCCGCACCACCGGCGACATCATCGCGCTGTCGCCGCCGCTGATCATCACCAAGGGCCAGATCAACGAATTGATCGACCATGTGCGTGAAGTGCTGAGGGCGGTGGACTAGATACTCGACAACGTATAGGGCGGCGACGGGAACCGTCGCCCTATATGTGAATAATGAGAGGAAGTTGAATGGCCGCTCCCGGCGAGAATCTGCGAATCAATTCAGACCGTTTGTGGGATTCGATAATGGAGATGGCGAAGATCGGCCCCGGCATTGCCGGCGGCAACAATCGCCAGACATTGACCGACGAGGACGGCGAGGGGCGGCATCTGTTCAGGCGCTGGTGCGAGGCGGCGGGGCTCGAAATGGGCCTCGACGAGATGGGCACGATGTTTGCCCGCCGCGAAGGCGCCGACCCTGATCTGCCGCCGGTCTATGTCGGCAGCCATCTCGACACCCAGCCGACCGGCGGCAAGTATGACGGCGTGCTCGGCGTGCTTGGCGGGTTGGAGATCGTGCGCTCGCTCAACGAGCTCGGCATCAAGACCAAACATCCGATCGTCGTCACAAACTGGACGAACGAGGAAGGCGCGCGTTTCGCGCCGGCCATGATGGCATCCGGCGTCTTCGCCGGCGTCCTCGACCAGGCCGACGTCTATTCCCATGTCGACAAGGACGGCAAGAAATTTGGCGAGGAGCTCGAACGCATCGGCTGGAAGGGCACCGAGAAAGTCGGCGCGCGCCAAATCCACGCCTTCTTCGAGCTGCATATCGAGCAAGGTCCGATCCTCGAGGACGAAGGCATCGACATCGGCGTCGTCACCCATGGCCAGGGACTGAAATGGCTGCAGGTGACGTTGACCGGCAGGGAGGCGCATACCGGCTCGACGCCGATGCCGAAGCGCCGCAACGCCGGGCTCGGCATGGCGCGGGTGATCGAGCTGGTGCACGAGATCGCCATGGACTACCAGCCCGATGCCGTAGGCGCGGTCGGCCACATGGAAGTCTATCCGAACTCGCGCAACATCATCGCCGGACGCACCGTCTTCACCATCGACATCCGCTCGCCGGAAAAGGAGGTGCTCGACGCGATGGACGGGCGCATCCGGGAAGGCATCGACACGATCTGCGAGGCGCTCGATATCAAATATCAAATCGAGCAGGTCGGCCATTTCGATCCGGTCGCTTTCGATCCGGGCTGCGTCAAGGCTGTGCGGGATGCGGCGGAGCGCTTGGGTTATACGCATCGCAACATCGTCTCCGGCGCCGGCCATGACGCCTGCTGGATCAACCGCGTCGCGCCCACCGCAATGGTGATGTGCCCTTGCGTCGACGGGCTGTCGCACAATGAGGCTGAGGAAATCTCCAAGGAATGGGCGGCGGCCGGCGCCGACGTGCTGTTCCACGCGGTGGTGGAAACAGCGGTGATTGTGGAGTGAACTAGAAACCAAGATTTCGAACGCCGCTCAACAAGAAGCGCGAGAAAAACAAGGGAACAAAAATGACCAAAGTCATCAGGAATGGCACCATTGTCACCGCCGATCGCACCTGGAAGGCCGACCTGCTGATGCAGCACGGCAAGATCGTCGCCATCGGCTCCAACCTACATGGCGACCATGAGTTCGACGGCACCGGCTGCTATGTCATGCCGGGCGGCATCGATCCGCACACCCATCTCGAAATGCCGTTCATGGGCACCTACTCGGCCGATGATTTTGAGAGCGGCACGCGCGCCGCACTTGCCGGCGGCACCACGATGGTCGTCGATTTTTGTCTGCCGTCGCCGCAGCAATCGCTGCTTGAGGCCTTGCAGATGTGGGACAACAAGACCTCGAAAGCCTCCTGCGACTATTCCTTCCACATGGCGATCACCTGGTGGGGCAAGCAGGTGTTCGACGAGATGGCTGATGTCGTCGACAAGGGCATAACCTCGTTCAAGCACTTCATGGCCTACAAGGGCGCGCTGATGGTCGACGATGACGAGATGTATTCGTCGTTCCAGCGCTGCGCCGACCTTGGCGCGCTGCCGTTGGTTCATGCCGAGAATGGCGATGTGGTGGCGGCGCTTTCGCAGAAGCTTCTGGCTGCCGGCAACAACGGCCCGGAGGGGCATGCCTATTCGCGCCCGCCGGAGGTCGAAGGCGAGGCGACTAACCGCGCCATCATGATCGCCGACATGGCCGGCGTGCCGCTCTATGTCGTGCATGTCTCCTGCGAGCAGGCTCACGAAGCCATTCGGCGGGCGCGGCAGAAAGGCATGCGCGTCTTCGGCGAGCCGCTGATCCAGCATTTGACGCTCGACGAGAGCGAATATTTCAACAAGGACTGGGATCATGCGGCGCGCCGCGTGATGAGCCCGCCCTTCCGCAACAAATTGCATCAGGACTCGCTGTGGGCCGGCCTGCAGGCCGGATCGCTGCAAGTGGTGGCGACCGACCATTGCGCCTTCACCACTAGCCAAAAGCGCAACGGCGTCGGCGATTTCACCAAAATCCCGAACGGCACCGGCGGGCTCGAGGACCGCTTGCCGGTGCTGTGGACGACGGGCGTCAACACCGGCCGGCTGACGATGAACGAATTCGTCGCGGTGACCTCGACCAACATCGCCAAGATCCTCAACATGTATCCGAAGAAGGGCGCCATCGTTGAAGGTGCGGACGCCGACATCCTCGTCTGGGACCCGAAGCGCAAGAAGAAGATCACGGCCAAAAAGCAGCAGTCGGTGATCGACTATAACGTCTTCGAAGGTTTTGAGGTAACCGGCCTGCCGCGCTTTGTCTTCTCGCGCGGCGAACTGTCGATCCAGGAAGCTGAGGTCAAGGCGAAGCCCGGCCATGGCGAGTTCGTCGCTCGCGAGCCGAATGCAGCGGTCAACCGGGCGCTGTCGACCTGGAAGGAAATTTCCGCACCGCGCAAGGTGGAACGCACCGGCATTCCGGCGACCGGAGTGTGAGCTTGGCGCGTTCGGCAGCGATCGCCTCCCTGGTTGTGGCGAGCATTACCCGCGTACCGGCAGCGACTGAGATTCTTGCCGGTTCCTATGGCAATGATGTCGGTTGTGCCGGTGTATGGCGCGGCTATCAGAACAGCGATGCCTATGTCGTGCTGACCGCCGACGGCGTCGAAACCTATGGCAGCGGCTGCCGGTTCGCGCGGCAACTGGTGACGGCGCCTGGTACGCAGTCGTTGAGCTCGACCTGTTTCGCTGAAGGCGAGGAGGGAACGACGACTGAGACCGTCAAGGTCACCAACAAGGGAGCTGACGGTTTCTTCGTGACCATTCCCGGCCTTGAAGAGATAGGGCCGTTGAAGTCATGTTCGTGACGGTGCCGATGATGGCCTCTCCGTCGGTGCCGACCTCAGGCGACCAGCCCATCCAGTTCCGGCAGCAGGACGACACTTTCCTGTTCGTTGGGATCGGTGCGGGCGATGACCGCCGAGGCCGAACTGTCGCTCAGATTGGCCGGCAGATGCGGCACCCCGGCAGGAATGTAGAAGAGGTCGCCGGCCTTGACCACGATCTGCTGTTCGAGCCGGTCGCCATACCAGGTATGAACCTCGCCGGAGAGCACATAGATCGCCGTTTCATGGCTTTCGTGCATATGCGCCTTGGCGCGGGCACCGGGCGGCATGGTCAGCAGGTGCATGCAGATGCCGGTCGAGCCGACCGTCTCGGCGGCGATGCCGGCGAAATAACTCAGTCCCTGCTTGCCTTCATAAGAGCTTTCAGGGCGGATAAGATGACACGTGGGTTTGGACGACATCTGGGATGCTCCGGGCGTCGATCGAGTGGGAACTCTCAGTCGGATAGGACGGGGCGAGTGGAAAGCAACATCGCGGCAAAATCAACCGGATTCCGCCCGGCGCAGCAGCGGCGCGAAAAGGCAGGCTGCGGCCTATGACGGGAACATCGCCAGCCGTCGTTTCGGCAAGCAAGCTCGGCCTGACCTTCCAGACCAATGACGGCCCGGTGCAGGCGCTGTCGAATGTCGACCTGACCATCGGCAAAGGTGAATTCGTCTCCTTCATCGGGCCGTCCGGCTGCGGCAAGACGACCCTGCTGCGGGTCATCGCCGATCTGGAAAAACCGACCTCGGGAAGCATCTCCGTCAACGGTATGACGCCCGAGCAGGCGCGCCAGAGCCGCGCCTATGGCTATGTCTTCCAGGCGGCGGCGCTTTATCCGTGGCGGACGATCGAGCGCAACGTGGCGCTGCCGCTGGAAATCATGGGCCTGTCGAAGACAGAGCAGGCGGCGCGGATCAAGCGCACGCTCGACCTCGTCAACCTGGGCGGCTTCGAGCAGAAATACCCGTGGCAGCTTTCCGGCGGCATGCAGCAGCGCGCCTCGATCGCGCGGGCGCTGGCCTTCGACGCCGATCTGCTGTTGATGGACGAGCCGTTCGGCGCGCTGGACGAGATCGTGCGCGACCATCTCAACCAACAGCTTCTGGAGCTTTGGGAGCGGACCAACAAGACCATCTGCTTCGTCACCCATTCCATTCCCGAGGCGGTCTACCTCTCGACGCGGATCATCGTCATGTCGCCGCGTCCGGGCCGCGTCAGCGACGTCATCGAATCGACGCTGCCAAAGCAGCGGCCGCTCGACATCCGCGAGACGCCGGAGTTCCTGGCGATCGCGGCACGCGTCCGCGACGGGCTCAGGGCAGGACACAGCTATGATGATTGAGGTGGTTCCTCGTCTCCCCAATGGGGGTGGTGGGCCCACCCATGCTTTCGTCATCCTAGGGCGGAGCCGCCGCGAAGCGGCGGGCGTAGAGGGAGCGGCCAACCACGCCTTCGTCATCCTAGGGCGAAGCAAGGAGCGAAGCGACGCGGCGCAGACCCTAGGATCCATGCCGTTAACTTCGCGCTCCGCAGCGGTGCGGAACATCGCTCCCTGTCTTGAGGGAACGTCGGCTGCCGTGGCTTGGCCGGTGGATATTCTGGACCGCTTGGGCCATTCCGCCGAAGTCACGGAATGGATCCTAGGGTCTACGCCCGCCGCTTCGCGGCGGCTTCGCCCTAGGATGACGAAGGCGTGGTTGGCCGCGCTCTCGATTTGCGCCGCTTTGCGGCGGCTCCGCCCTAGGATGACGAAAGCGCGGTCACTCTCTCGCGTCACGCAGAGCGTGTGCCAATCTGGCGAGGGCTGCTAGATGGATAGCTTTCGCGACAAGATCGTTCCGGTGACCTCGATCCTCGCTGGCGTGGTGGTTGTCTGGTATGTTTTCTCCGTCATCCTCAACGCGCCGTTCCAGCGCGATCTCGACCGACGTGCCGGCGAGACGCCGGGGGTTGTGGAATTCATCGGCAAGACGATGTCGCAGCCGAAGCCGACGCTGCCGGCGCCGCATCAGGTGGCTGTGAATTTCTTCGAGAACACGTTTCTGCGCAGCGTCACCAGCAACCGCAGCCTTGTCTACAATGCCTGGGTGACGTTGTCCTCGACGCTGCTCGGCTTTGCCTTCGGCACGGCGCTCGGCATCGTGATTGCCGTCGGTATCGTGCATGTGGCGACGCTCGACCGCAGCCTGATGCCATGGATCATCGCCTCGCAGACCATTCCGATCCTGGCGGTGGCGCCGATGATCATCGTCGTGCTGGCGGCGATCGGCGTCACCGGGCTGATCCCGAAGGCGCTGATCTCGACCTATCTGTCGTTCTTCCCGGTGGCTGTCGGCATGGTCAAGGGTTTGCGTTCACCCGAGCTCACCCATCTCGACCTGATGCACACCTACAATGCCAGCCCCTCGCAGACCTTTTGGAAATTGCGCGTGCCGGCGTCGGTGCCGTTCCTGTTCACCTCGATGAAGGTGGCGGTCGCCGCCAGCCTGGTCGGCGCCATCGTCGGCGAACTGCCGACCGGCGCCGTCGCCGGCATCGGCGCCAAGCTGCTTGCCGGCGCCTATTACAGCCAGACCATCGACATCTGGTCGGCGCTGGTTGCCGGCTCGGTCGTGGCAGCCCTGCTGGTTATGGTGGTCGGCATGGCCGGGCGCATGGTCGACCGCGCCATGGGCGGGAGGCCGGCATGAGCGATCTCCTCAGCCTTTCGTCAATCACGCCTCGTTCCTGGCAGGGGTATGCCGCGCTTGTCCTTCTTGCCGGAGCGCTCCTTCTTTGGCCGCTTGTCAATGCCACGCCCGGCTATGGTGTCGCCACCGTGGCTTTGATTTTCTTTTTGCTGCTTCTGGCAATCGCGGCCGATAATTTCCCACCGGTGATTGGGGTGGTGTTGCTCTTCTTTGGCGCGCACGGCGCGGCGTGGATGCTGCTCGCCGGCATAACCGGCAATGAGGGGACCGCTCGCGCATCCTTCTATTTACTGCTTGCCGCGGCATGGCTCCTGGCCTGGCGCTGCGTGACAGCCCTGTCCGCGCTTCACCCGACCTCGCGCTTTGCGGCGACCGCTTTGAGGCTGATCATCCCGGCGATCTTCGGCGCCTGGATCCTGATCATCTGGGAGGCGGTGACGCGCGGCGCGGGCATCCCCTTCATTCTGCTGCCGCCGCCAAGCGCCATCGGCGTGCGCATCACCAATTCGCTGCCGGTGCTGGCCGCCGACGTGCGGCAGACCATCTTCAAGGCGGTGATCTTCGGCTATGTGGTTGGCAGCGGCGCCGGCTTCTTCGCCGCCATCGCGGCCGACCGCGTGCCGTTCCTGCGGCGCGGGCTTTTGCCGATCGGCAACATGGTGTCGGCGCTGCCGATCATCGGCGTGGCGCCGATCATGGTCATGTGGTTCGGCTTCGACTGGCAGTCGAAGGCCGCCGTCGTCATCATCATGACCTTCTTCCCGATGCTGGTGAATACGGTCGCCGGCCTTGCCGCCTCCGGCCACATGGAGCGCGATCTGATGCGCACCTATGCGTCGAGTTACTGGCAGACGCTGTTCAAGTTGCGGTTGCCGGCGGCAGCACCCTTCATCTTCAACGCGCTGAAGATCAATTCGACGCTGGCGCTGATCGGCGCCATCGTCGCGGAGTTCTTCGGCACGCCGGTGGTCGGCATGGGATTCCGGATTTCGACCGAGGTCGGGCGGATGAACATCGATATGGTCTGGGCCGAAATCGCAGTTGCAGCACTTGCGGGTTCGGTCTTTTATGGCGTGGTCGCTCTTTTCGAGAGAGCCGTTACGTTTTGGCATCCCTCCGTCCGTGGTGGATAGGGCGGTGGCGGGCTTGGAATCAGGAGCGCATTGAAGGTCCTGATCCTAAAGGGTGAACACTTAACTTCAGAGGGTAAAAACATGAAAAGACTTGTTATTTCGATGCTGGCCGGCGCGATGTCGCTTGCCGCGTTCCATGCCATGGCCGCGGACAAGGTGACGCTGCAGCTGAAATGGGTCACGCAGGCCCAGTTCGCCGGCTACTACGTCGCCAAGGACAAGGGTTTCTATGAGGCTGAGGGTCTCGACGTCGAGATCAAGCCGGGCGGCCCCGATATAGCGCCGGAGCAGGTGATCGCCGGCGGCGGCGCCGACGTCATCGTCGACTGGATGGGCGGCGCGCTGGCCGCCCGCGAAAAGGGTGTGCCGCTGGTCAATATCGCCCAGCCGTTCAAGAAGGCCGGCATGCAGCTGGTCTGCCCGAAGGACGGCCCGGTCAAGACCGAGGCCGACTTCAAGGGCCATACGCTCGGCGTCTGGTTCTTCGGCAACGAATATCCGTTCTACGCCTGGATGAACAAGCTCGGCCTGAAGACGGATGGCGGCCCGGACGGCGTCACTGTGCTGAAGCAGAGTTTCGACGTGCAGCCGCTGATCCAGAAGCAGGCGGATTGTATCTCGGTCATGACCTACAACGAATACTGGCAGCTCATCGACGCCGGCTACAAGCCGGAAGAGCTGATCGTGTTCAACTACTCCGCCATGGGCAACGACCTGCTTGAGGACGGGCTCTATGCCCTGGAGGACAAGCTCAAGGATCCGGCCTTCGAGGACAAGATGGTGCGTTTCGTGCGCGCCTCGATGAAGGGCTGGAAATACGCCGTCGACAATTCCGACGAGGCGGCCGGCATCGTCATGGACAATGGCGGCCAGGACGAGAACCACCAAAAGCGCATGATGGGCGAAGTCGCCAAGCTGATCGACAATGCCGACGGCAAGCTCGACCCGGCGACCTACGCGCGCACCGCCAAGGCGCTGCTCGACCAGAAGATCATCACCAAGGAGCCGACTGGCGCCTACACGACCGCCATCACCGACAAGGCGATTAAGTAGGGCCATCAATAGGGCGGTCGGGTAGAGGCGATCAACCGGGCCTATGCAGCCTGCAATTCGAAAAAGGGGCGGGCGACCGCCCCTTTTTGCTGGGTTGTAAAATAGCCGTTACCGGTGGAAACATCCGCTCGCCACAACCGTTGTTCCAGTGCATCCCGCTTCAGCGGATGTCACCGCCAACGGAGATTCCCATGCGAATGCAATCCTTCTCGCCGATGCTTTCGGCGCTGGCCGTTTCGGCTTCCGTCCTATGCGCTTCACCGGCCTTGGCCGACATGATGAAGATGAAGGCGACGCTCGATGGCGCTCAGCAGAATCCGCCCATCACCACGGAGGGCAAGGGTACCGCCGCTCTCGTCTTCGACACCGCCACGAAACAGCTCACCTGGAACGTGACGTATTCAGGTCTCAGCGGCCCGGCTACGGCCGGACATATTCACGGTCCGGCGGCAAAGGGTGATAATGCCGACGTCGCCGTCCCTTTCAAGGGCGCTCCGAAAAGCCCGTTCAAGGGGGCGGCGATTCTGACCGACGCGCAGGCTGCCGACCTGATGGCCGGCAAATACTACATCAACATCCATACGGCGGCCCACAAGGACGGCGAGATCCGCGGACAGATCGAGAAGGCGGCGACGATGTAGCCAAGTCTTGCGCCGACGGTGGGTAGCCCTTCCTATCGGATCACGACCTGTCTCTTATCTGGGTCATCGTGCGGGTTGGCGTGATGGCCTCGGGGTCGAGCCTGATCTCGACAATCGACGGCTTGCCGCTGGCACGCGCGCGTTCGAAGGCCGGCGCGAAGTCGGCCGTCTTCTCGACCGTTTCGCCATGGCCGCCATAGGCGCGGGCCAAAGCCGCAAAGTCGGGATTTCGCAGATCGGTGGCGACGACACGGCCCGGATACTCGCGCTCCTGATGCATGCGGATGGTGCCGTAGATGCCGTTGTTGACGACGACGACGATGATCGGCAGATCGTATTGCACGGCGGTGGCGAACTCCTGCCCGTTCATCAGGAAGCAGCCGTCGCCGGCAAAGGCTATCACATCGCGCTCGGGGAACAATTCCTTGGCTGCGACCGCTGCCGGCGTGCCGTAGCCCATCGAGCCGGAGGTGGGGGCGGCCTGCGTGGCAAAGCGCCGGGAACGGTGGAAACGGTGCACCCAGGTCGCGTAGTTGCCGGCGCCGTTGGTGAGGATCGCGTCGTCGGGCAGCATTTTTTCGAGATAGTTCATGATCGGTCCCATCTGGACGGCGCCGGGACCACTTTCGGGCGGTGTCGACCAGTCGAGATAGGCGGCGTGCAGCTTCGGTGTTTCATCCCCCCAGACCGGCGTGGCGGCTGGCTTGCGCCCGGCGAAGGCTTCGACGAACGCGGAAGGCGAGGCGTTGATCGCCAGCGTCGGCCGATAGACACGGCCGAGCTCGCCGGCATCGGCGTGGACATGGACCAGCGTCTGGTCGGGGTAGGGGCTCTTGAGCAGCGTGTAGTCGGAGGATGGCATCTCGCCCATTCGGCCGCCGATCAGCAGCACGAGGTCGGCCTGCTTGATCGCGGTGGCGAGCTTCGGGTTGATGCCGATGCCGACATCGCCGGCATAGTTCGGATGGAGATGATCGAACAGCATCTGGCGGCGGAAGGAGCAGCCGACCGGCAGCGACCAGGCCTCGGCGATCGTGCGCATCCGCGCGACGGCCTCCGCATCCCAGCGCGTGCCGCCTAGGATAATGAAGGGGCGCTTCGCCTTGTTGAGGAGCTTTTCGAGAGCATCGAGCTCGGCCTCGCCCGGCCGCGTTTCGACCGGCGTGTGGGGCAGGGCTTCTGGCGCCTCGGCAAGGCTGGTCAGCATGTCTTCCGGCAGCGAGATGACGACCGGTCCGGGGCGGCCGGACGTCGCCACCGCGAAGGCCCGCGTGACCAATTCAGGGATGCGCGAGGCATCTTCGATCTCGACCACCCATTTGGCGATATCGCCAAAGAACCTGACATAGTCGACCTCTTGAAACGCCTCGCGCCCCTTGGCATGGCTGGCGACCTGGCCGATGAACAGGATGACGGGAACCGAATCCTGCATGGCGATGTGGATGCCGGCCGAGGCGTTGGTGGCGCCGGGTCCTCGGGTGACGAAGCAGATGCCGGGCTTGCCGGTCAGGCGGCCATGGCAATCGGCCATCATCGCAGCACCGCCCTCCTGGCGGCAGACGATGGTGCGGATCGTTGAATCGTGCAGCGCGTCGAGCACCGCAAGATAGGATTCCCCGGGCACGCAGTAGATGCGGTCGGTGCCGTTGGCTTCGAGCGCATCGACGATCAGTTGTCCGCCGGTCTTCATTTTCCTGACCTCTCCAGTTCGGCAAGGATTTCTTCGGTGTGTTCGCCGAGACGCGGCGAGGGCCGCTCATAGACCAGCGGCGTGCCCGACATGACCATCGGCGCGCGCACCGAGGGCAAGAGATTGCCGTGGCCGTCGTCGAGGTCGAGCCGCATGCCGCGCGCGATGGCCTGCGGGTCGGCGAACATCTGCCCGATCGTGTTGATCGGGCTGGCAGGCACACTTGCCGCCTCCAGTTTAGCCAGCAGCGGATCGCGATCGAAGGTTTTCAGCGCCTCGATTATATGCTCGCGCAGCTTCGCTCGGTTGGCGACCCGGGCGGGATTGGTGGCGAAATCGGGGTTCGATGGCAGATCGTCCAAGCCGATGGCCGCGCAGAATTTGGCGAACTGGCCGTCATTGCCGATCGCCAGGATGATATGGCCGTCCTTCACCGGGACCACTTCGTAAGGCGCAATGTTCATATGCGCGTTGCCCATCTGCACCGGCGATTTTCCGGAGATCAGATAGTTGAGGTTCTGGTTGCCGAGCGCCGAGATCTGGGTGTCGTAGAGCGCCATGTCGATGTGCTGGCCTTCGCCGGTCTTCTCGGCGTGGCGAAGCGCGGCCTGGATGGCGATCACCGAATACAGGCCGGTGAAAATGTCGGAGACGGCGACACCGGCCTTTTGCGGCTCGCGGCCGGCCTCGCCGGTGATCGACATCATGCCGGCCATGCCCTGGATGATGAAGTCATAGCCGGCGCGCGGCGCATAGGGCCCGTCCTGGCCGAAGCCGGTGATCGAGCAATAGATCAGCCGCGGGTTTATTTCCCTGAGGCTCTCATAGTCGAGGTCGTATTTCTTCAGCCCGCCGACCTTGAAGTTTTCGATCAGAACGTCTGATGTGGCGACCAGCCGGCGCACTGTCTCGGCGCCCTCGGGCGTCGAGAAATCGACGACGATGGAGCGCTTGCCGCGATTGCAGGAATGATAGTAGGCGGCCGAGAGGTTTTCGCCGTCATGGCTCATGACAAAGGGCGGACCCCATTTGCGGGTGTCGTCGCCGCCATCCGGGCTCTCGACCTTGATGACGTCGGCGCCGAGATCGGCGAGCAGCTGCCCCGCCCACGGTCCGGCCAGGATGCGGGCGAGTTCGATTACGCGGACACCTTTCAGCGGAGGCTCAGTCATGGATCACCGTGATTGATCGGAAACGCAGCCTGTATCAATCCCGCGTGATGCTGTCACGGTTCTTGCAATGGGCCAAACCCGATCTTGTCGATGTCGATCATGGTTGTTTCAGCACGCTGTCGGCCCATGCGGCGAAATCGTCCATGATTTTATCTCGATTCACCTCGTTCAGACTTTCGTGGCGGGTCTCGGCGTAAACCTTTGAAACGAGATTCGAAAAACCCATCCTGTGCAGGCGGCCGGCGAGATGGCTGACCGCCTTGCCGCCGTCGGTGGCGGGGTCCTTTTCGCCGCCGACCAGGCAGATCGGCAGGGTCTTGCGGACACCGGAAAAATTAGTGTCGTCGGCGCCGTCGAAGACGAACCCGAACAGGTCGCGCCACATCGACACGGAGGCATCCCAGCCGCATAGCGGATCGGCGATATACTTGTCGACTTCGGCTGCGTCGCGCGACAGCCAGTCGAATGGCGTGCGGTGATCGGGGACGGCTTTGCCCCAGGCCTGGAAGGTCAGTCTCGGCAGCATGCGCGACGGCATGTCGGAGCCGAGCCGGAATTTTTCCCAGGCCAGGATGATTCGCGCGGCACGGCTGGCGAGCCCGGCGGAAAAATTAGCGTTCCAGATGGCGGCGGCGTGCAGGCGGCTCGAATGATGAAGCATGAAATTCAGCGCGACGAGGCCGCCCATGGAATGGCCGAAGACGATGACGGGCAGGCCGGGGTGGTCGCCGGCGATCAGGTCGTGCACAGCCGCGACATCGGCGATGACCTTGGCGCCGCCGTCTGTTTGAGCGAACCTGCCGAGCGGAGCGTCTGGCGCCTTGGTTGCGCCATGGCCGCGATGATCATGGGCGTAGACATGGAAGCCGCGCTCACCCAGAAAGGTAGCGAAGCGGACATAGCGCGCGGCGTGTTCGGCCAGTCCGTGATTAATCTGGACGACCGCCCGCGGGCGGCCCTCGGCGCGTTTCACATAAAGGTTGAGCTCGGCGCCGGTCGGCGATCGGAGCGCGCGTCGCTGGCTAAATGACATTGTCGCTTGGTCTCCAACGCGTCTTTGACGCCCGCGGACGTTTGTGTGCGCCGAGGCCGGTTTTGCGTCAATCCGTTGGCTTTGTTTTCCGCAGTGCTGTTCTTGCGTCGCAACGCGGGTAATCGCAATTCTGACATGGAGAACTTGATACCAAGAGAGGGCGGCAGTCTGTTGCCGCAGCATTTTTCACCGGGGTACTTTTATGCATACGCGGACAGGTCTGGTTTTCGAATTTGCGCTTGTCGCCGCGTTGCTAACGGGTGCTGCTCGGGCCGAGGTGAAGATGAGCGGCTCGTTCCTGGCCGACGCCACCTGTCCAGCGACACAGGCCATCAAGAACGGCAAGAATCCCGGCAAAATCTCGACCGATGCTGGACAGAGCTACGAGCTGCTGGCTGGCAACAAGGATGCTCCCACGCACTATCTGATCCGAGTGCCGGGCGCCGACCCCGAGCGCCGCTGGGTGAAGGTCGATTGCGGCCACGTTTTGGGCGGCAGTGCAACCACGGAACCGGCAGCTCCCGCGCCCGCCGGCCAGGAGAAGCCTGCTGCGCCGGCTTCTGGAAAACCCGAATATGTCCTCGCGCTGAGCTGGCAGCCGGCGTTCTGTGAAACCAAGCCCGGCAAGACCGAATGCAAGGCGCAGACCGCGGCCGGTTTCGAAGCGAGGCATTTCACCTTGCATGGGCTGTGGCCGCAGCCGAACGGAAATTTCTATTGCCAGGTGGCAGCGGCCGACAGGGCGAACGACAATCCGGCGCACTGGCGGGACCTGCCGCCGGTCGAGCTCGACCCGAACACCCGGTCGGAGCTCGATCGGGTGATGCCAGGCACCGCATCCGCTCTCGACAGGCATGAGTGGATCAAGCATGGCACCTGTTACGGCAAGGGCCAGCAGGAGTATTTTTCCGATGCGCTGAATTTGACGCGTGCGGTGAATGCTTCACCGGTGCGTGATCTTTTCACACAAAACGTTGGCCGGGATCTGACCTCCGACCAGATCCGTGCCACCTTCGACAGTGCTTTCGGCACTGGAGCCGGCGAGCGGGTTCGCGTCTCCTGTCTGAACGACCATTTGAGCGGCAGGCGGCTGATCGGCGAACTGACGCTCGGCCTGGCCGGCCCGATCGGCCCGAACCCTTCGCTCAGTGAGCTGTTGCTGGCATCAATGCCGACGAACAATGCCGGCTGTCCGAAAGGCACCGTCGATCCGATCGAGTTCCAGTGACACGGAATGCCTATGCGCCGATGCCGCGCGCTGGCCTGGTCCGTGGGAGGCTATCGGCCTCGTGGCCGCCCGGTTCGCCGACAACGCGGTCGCGGCCGGTCGATTTGGCTTTGTAGAGGCGCTGGTCGGCCAGCGCAAAGACATCGGCAAGGCAGCGGGTCGTGTCGCTGACGGTGGAGATGCCGGCGCTGACGGTGATGTCGAACCGGCTGGTGCTTGCCGATGTCTTGACCGCCTGCCTGATGCTTTCGCCGAGCAGCCTGGCGACCGAATGCGAACGTGAGCAGAGGATGGCGAATTCCTCGCCGCCGATCCTGAACACCTGATCCTCGGGATCGACAATTTCGCCAAGCAGGGCGGCGACGGATTTCAGCACCTTGTCGCCCTCGGCGTGGCCGAAGCGGTCGTTGATCGATTTGAAATGGTCAACATCGATGATCAAGAGGCTGAGCGGCTTGGCCGTTCGCAGACTGGCGCCTACACAGCGGCTTCACCGTCGCTGTCGAAGCGTCCCCGGTGCAGCAGGCCGGTGAGGCCGTCGCGGCCGACATGCTCGACCAGCGCCTCGTAGCGCTCGCGATAGGTCAGCGTGTCGAAAATATCGGACAGGCCGCGCGGCGCCGGAATCTGCCGCGCCTCGAACCATTTGATATAAGCGACAAGCATGGTGCTGTAGGCAAGTGCTGCCGCCATCTTGGCGAACCAGCCGCCAAAGAAAACCGCGATCGGCGCGCCGGTGACGAAGTGCAGCGCGGTGAAAAATCCAGCCTGGTCGAAAGTGAGCACGCAAGCGACGGAGATCAGGATGCGGAAGAACAGCGCTTTGCGAAGATAACGCCCAAACTTTTCGTAAAGCAGGATGATCAGGATAGCGTCGACGAAGAGCAGCGTCGTGCCCCACACCATCAGCCAGCCCATCTGGTCGATGAAACCGATGTCGGGAAGTTTGCCCTTGGGAAGCGGTGCGATCTCATGCAGGCGCAGGACCAGCACAAGCCCGATCATCAGGGCATTGCCAAGCAACAGGCCATAGATCGGCTGCCGGACGGTTGCCGCGTCTTCCTTGATGTAGAGCAACAGCAGCATCACCAGCTTGCCGGAAAACAGCACGGCGGACCCGGGCGAAACCATGCCGAACGGCAGCGCGACGTAAAAGACGCTGGCGAGGTAGGTTTCCAGGAAATGCATGGCCCCGAGGGCGCAGACAAAAACGCCGAGGCCGATACGGTGCCTGAACCGGAAAAGCGTGACCATGACGCCGAAGTAGAGAGCCGCTTCGACAAGGAGCAGAAAACTGTTCAGCAACGCCGTCGATCCGATCTTTCTCTGCAGAAATCGCGGCTTGCTGGCGATTCCCCATCCATCACCTTTCTGACGCGGAATGATTAACCGGAGCTTTCGTCGGGCTATGCAGCGAACCGAAAGCGAAGACAGGTCGATGAGCGTGTCCGGCCCGAAGATAGGTCCGAAATGCCAAAACAGTTTGCCGTTCGGCGCGGCATCGCCTACATAGCGCCCAACTTCCATTCAATCCGACATTACAGTCGACTTTTCAGGGAAAGCGCGCGTGGCACGCCAGTTCATCTATCACATGGCCGGCCTCAACAAGGCCTATGGCACCAAGAAGGTGCTCGAGAATATTCACCTCTCCTTCTACCCCGACGCCAAGATCGGCATCCTCGGCCCGAACGGCGCGGGCAAGTCGACCATCCTCAAGATCATGGCCGGCATCGACAAGGAGTGGAGCGGCGAGGCGTGGCTGGCCGAAGGCGCGACTGTCGGTTACCTGGCGCAGGAGCCGGCGCTCGATGCGAGCAAGACCGTGTTCGAGAACGTCATGGAAGGCGTCGCCGCCAAGACCGCGATCATCGAGCGCTACAATGAATTGATGATGAACTATTCCGACGAGACGGCCGACGAGTCGGCCAAGCTCCAGGACGAGATGGACCGGCTGAACCTGTGGGATCTCGAACAGCAGGTCGAGATGGCGATGGAAGCGCTGGGCTGCCCGCCCAAGGAAGCCGACGTCACCAAGCTGTCGGGCGGCGAGCGCCGGCGCGTCGCGCTTTGCCAGCTCCTGCTGCGCCAGCCCGACCTTCTGCTGCTCGACGAGCCGACCAACCATCTCGACGCCGAGACGACAGCCTGGCTGGAAAAGCATCTGCGCGCCTATCCGGGCGCGGTGATGATCATCACCCACGATCGCTACTTCCTCGACAATGTCACCGGCTGGATCCTCGAGCTCGACCGCGGCCGCGGCATTCCCTATGAGGGCAACTACACCAAATATCTCGAAGCCAAGGCCAAGCGGCTCAAGCAGGAGGGCCGCGAAGACGACGCGCGCCAGCGGGCGATCGGCCGCGAGCGCGAGTGGATCCAGTCCAGCCCGAAAGCCCGGCAGACCAAGTCGAAAGCGCGCATCCAGGCCTTCCAGGATCTGCTGGATGCGGCCGACAAGCGGCGTCCGACCGACTCGCAGATTGTCATTCCGCATGGCGAGCGGCTTGGCAATGTGGTGATCGAGGTCGACGATCTGTCGAAGGGCTTTGGCGACAAGCTGCTGATCGATGATCTCGAATTCAAGCTGCCGCCGGGCGGCATCGTCGGCGTCATCGGCCCGAACGGCGCCGGCAAGACGACTTTGTTCCGCATGATCACCGGTCAAGAAAAGCCGGATGCCGGCACGATCCGCGTCGGCGAGACAGTCAAGCTCGGTTACGTCGACCAGAGCCGCGACGCGCTCGACCCGACCAAAACGGTGTGGGAAGAGATCTCGGGCGGCGCCGAAGTGGTCAAGCTTGGCAAATACGAAGCCAATACGCGCGCTTATTGCTCCTCGTTCAACTTCCGCGGCCAGGACCAGCAGCAGAAGGTCGGCAACCTTTCCGGCGGCCAGCGCAACCGCGTGCATCTGGCCAAGATGCTGAAGACCGGCGGCAATGTGCTGCTGCTCGACGAACCGACCAACGATCTCGATACGGAAACGCTGGCGGCGCTCGAAGACGCGCTGGAAAACTTCGCCGGCTGCGCCGTCATCATCTCGCACGACCGCATGTTCCTCGACCGGCTGGCGACGCACATCCTGGCCTTCGAGGGCGATAGCCATGTCGAATGGTTCGAGGGCAATTTCGAGGATTACGAGCAGGACAAGATCCGCCGGCTCGGCCCTGATGCGATCAATCCGCACCGCATGACGTATAAGCGGCTGACGCGGTAGGGTTCTTATTTTAGGGCGGCGAATCTCAAATGATCTGAGGAGCTGAAATGGCCGACTGGTCCGCCGCCCAATATCTCAAATTCGAGGACGAGCGCACGCGGCCGTCGCGCGATCTCGTCGCGCAGGTGCCGGTGGAGGCACCGCGCCGGGTGGTCGACATCGGCTGCGGGCCGGGCAATTCGACGGAATTGCTGGTCGAGCGCTGGCCGAGCGCGCAGGTCAGCGGTTTCGACACCTCGCCTGACATGATCGAGAAGGCGAGGGCACGTTTGCCTGATGTGACCTTCGAGCTGGCGGATGCGACGGCGTGGCAGCCCGAACAGCCGGTCGACGTGATCTTTGCCAATGCGGTGTTCCAATGGCTGCCGGAACATCCGGCTGTTTTCCAGCGGCTGATGGGATTTTTGGCGCCGGGCGGCGCGCTTGCCGTGCAGATGCCCGACAATATGGGCGAGCCCTCGCACCGGCTGATGCGGGAGACGGCGGCCGAAATGCCGTTTGCCGAAAAGCTCGCGGGTGCTGCGCGCGGGCCGCTGCCGCCGGTGTCGTTCTACTACGATCTTTTGTCGCCGTCCTCCGACCGGCTCGACATCTGGCACATTGCCTACAATCATCCGCTGGCCGGCGCCGAAGCCATTGTCGAGTGGCTGAAGTCGACCGGGCTGAAGCCGTTCCTCGATCCGCTCGACGAGACCGAGCGCCGGTTTTTCCTCACGCGCTACACCGCTGGGATAACCGAAGCCTATCCGAAGACGGCGAACGGCAAGGTGCTGCTGCGTTTCCCGCGCCTGTTCATCGTCGCGCGGCGCTCCGCTTAGCCACACCGAGAGGCAATGCCGGGCTGCGCTTGACCCGGTTTTGCCGCCAAGCGCATTTCAGCGGTGCAAGATCGGCGTCTTTTGCCTCAGGCACTTGATTTAAGCCGGCGTAAACACCCACCAGGTACGAAAAACAGTTGCGCCCAGCCTTCGCGGCGCCCACATCAAGCCGCAACGCTGCGCATGGGGACGAACTGAAAAATGCATCGCGTCATCATCAGCGGCATCGGCGTTGAAATCCCCGAGCCTTCGATCACCAATGAAGAACTGGTCGACAGCTTCAATGCCTGGGTCGAGATGGAGAATGTCCGCCGCCAAGCTTCGGGCGAGACGCTGCTGCAGAAGTCGGACAGTGCCTTCATCGTCCATGCTTCGGGCGTTAAGACCCGCCATGTGATCGAGCGGGAAGGCATTCTCGACCCGACCCGCATGGCGCCGCGCATTCCGGCGCGGCCGGACGATGCGCTGTCGCTGGAGGCTGAGTTCGGCATCGCGTCGGCCAGGATAGCGCTCGACCATGCCGGCCTGGAGCCTGGGGATATCGACCTGGTGATCTGCTCGGCCTCGCATCACCAGCGGCCCTATCCGGCGATCGCCGTCGAGATGCAGCAGGCGATGGGCACGAAGGGCGCCGGCTTCGACATGGGCCTTGGCTGCTCGTCGGCGGCGGCGGCATTGCACATTGCGGTCAATCTGGTGCGGGCCGGCGCCCACAGGCGCGTGCTGGTGACGACGCCCGAGATCATCACCGGCCATCTCAATTTCCGCGACCGGCAGACGCATTTCATCTTCGGCGATGCTTCGGTCTCGATGATCGTCGAGGGGCTTGCCCAGGGCGACAAGCGGCCGGGGCGCTTCGAGGTGCTCGACACGCGCACCTGGACGCAGATGTCAAACAACATCCGCACCAATCTCGGCTATTACACACGCACCGCCCAGGACGATCCTTATATGATCAAACTGGAAGGCAATCTGATCAAGCAGGTCGGCAACAAGGTGTTCAAAGAAGTCACCGTCGCCGGGCACAAGTTCATCGTCGAATTCCTGGCCGAGCACGGGCTGACGCCGCAAGCGATTCGGCGCTTCTGGCTGCATCAGGCCAATGCCCGGATGAACGCCATGATCCTGAAGCTGTCGTTCGGCCACGAGGTCGGCCATGACCGTGCGCCGATGGTGCTGGAGCGCCTCGGCAATACCGCAGGCGCCGGCGCGATCGTCGCCCTGTCGGAGAACCACGCCGACATGAAGGCCGGCGACTATGGCCTGCTCTGCGCCTTCGGCGCGGGCTATTCGATTGGCGGGGCGCTATTGCGCATGCTCTGATTTGTCTTGACGCGAACGGCACCAGCATTAGCGGGCGCCGGTTGTAATAGCATCAGTCTGCTTGATGCATCAGTGCTTTAGACTGGACCTGATGAGCTCACTGCGGCTAATTGCACGCGTCACGCACGGAGCGAAGCCTATGCTGCATCTCTTCCCCGAGACCGAAAACCCGGTCGACATCATCCCGGCGCGGAAGCTTGCCGCGCAGGTGGCCGCGCTTTACGTCGCGCCATCAGATCATTTCGAGACACGCGCGGTGGATGAATTGCGGCTCGGCTTCAACGGCATCGATGGCGATTTCCACGCCGGCGCGACGCGGCGCTCCGGCGGGCGCGAGCCCTGGTATCCACGCGGCACCGAGATGCGTAACGAGCGGCAGCTGTCGATCGTGGCGGCGGACGAGCTGGCGATCGTCGCCCAGCGGATGGGCATCCCCGAGATCAAGCCGGAGTGGATCGGCGCCAATCTGTTGATCGAAGGCCTGCCGCATCTCTCCATGCTGCCGTCCGGCACGCTGCTGTTCTTCAAAGGCGGCGTCACCATCAAGGTCGACGCGCAGAACGGGCCTTGCCGCATCGCCGGGCGATCGGTCGCCGAAAATGCCGGAATGGCCGACCGCGAGGGCGGCGCTTTGCTGTTCCCGAAGGCGGCAAAGCGGTTGCGCGGCCTCGTCGCCTGGGTCGAAAGACCAGGCCGCATCACGACCGGCGAGGAGATTTCGGTGCGTGTGCCCGAGCAGTGGATTTACCGCGCGTAGCCACCCTCGGGTCAGGGATAGCGCACCGGGCTCGACCAGGTGGGATCCTCGTGCTTTTGCCAATAGATCGCCATGAGGCGCCTGGTAATCGCGCCGACCTTGCCGTCCGCGACCGGAACGCCGTCGATCATCGTCACCGGCATGATGCCGCCGGCAGTCGAGGTGATGAAGACCTCGTCGGACTGACGCAGCGCCGCGACGCTGACATCGGCCGCTGTGACGGCAAGCCCGGCCACCGCGCAGAGATCGAAGACGGTGCGGCGGGTGATGCCAGGCAGCACGCCGACAGCCGGGGTCGACAGTTTACCGTCATCCACGCAAAAGACGTTGAAGCCGGGGCCTTCCGCGACATTGCCGTTGAAATCGAGGACCAGCGCGGTCTCGGCGCCGCGCTCATAGGCGTCGTAGAGGCCTCGCACCAGATCAAGCCAGTGATAGTTCTTGATCGCCGGGTCGATCGAAGCCGGTGGGATGCGCACCTTGTCGCTGATCGCCACATGCAGGCCGCGCTGCAATTGTTCGGCATTGGCGACCGAGCCGAAGCGAACGGCGAAAGCCATGAAGCGGTTGACCGCGTCGCGCGGGTCGCGGCTGAAGGTCGGCGAGGCGCCGCGCGTGCACAGCATCTCGACATAAGCGGCGCGATGGCCCGACAGCGCCACGCAATTGTGGAGGATTTCGGCCACGCCCTCGCGCTCGAATGGGATTGTCATGCGCAGCTTTTCCAGCCCGCCGAAGAAGCGATCGAGATGCAGATCTAGGCGGAAGAAGCGGCCGTCCCAGACATGCACCGTGTCGTAGGTGGCGTCGGAATGCAGGAAGCCCCAATCCAGCACCGAGATCTTGGCTTGCGACATCGGCAGGTATTGCCCGTCCAGGAAGGCAACACCTTCCGGATAGGAGTGCGGGTCTATGTGATGGGCGGAGAGCGAGGGCAGTGGTTTAGTGTGCCGATCGGCCGGCTTGCTCATCACGTCCTCGGTCGGATCGTTTTTCGCCGATCAGATGGCGGGATAGAGCGGCAGAGTACAAGACACAGGCTGGGCTTGCCGCTGGGCCATCGAGAGAAGTTGTTAGTCCTCATCGTCATCCTCGAGCAGACGCGTGGCGCGCCAGCGGGTCAGCACGATGTTGGTCTGTTCCACGACGAAGAAACGCGCCGAGTCGCGGTCGTAGCCTTCGGCCAGCAGTTTTTCGTAGTCGGTGTGCACGTGACGGATATGGGCGATGGTTGCCAGCCACACGGCGATCGTTGGCGGCAGGCTCTTCATATGCACCGCGCCGGCGTCGGCGCGGATCTTTTCCATGTCAGCATAGGGCGCCAACGGCAAAAGTGCCGTCAGCGCCTTGGCGATGGCGCGGCGACGGCCGGTTGGCGCGCTCATTGCCCGTTCTGTCCCGGGGGCCCGTCCTGTCCGGGCTCGTCCCGCCCGGCAATGGTGGCGTCCGCAAAGGCATCGGTCGAAGCGAAATAAGGCTTGATGTCGATGACCGGCGTGCCGTCGAGCACGTCGATCGCATCGATATCGATACGGCCCGTGTCGATGTCAAGGGCGACGAGCTTGGCGATATGCAGCCCGACAGGGTTCGGCCGGGCAGGGGAGCGCAGCGAAAAAACCCCTTTCGGTTCAGCCGCGTGGCGGGGTTTCTGAACAATCAGAGTCCGCGGTGCGTGGTGCAGCCAGGACAGGATGATGACGTGGCTAGCGCGTTCCAGCCCGAGCAGGCCGTTACGATAGCGCTGGTCGATCGTGAGAACCGCCGGCTGTCCTGTTTCCCGGGCGGCTTTCATGTTCTTGGGGCAAGTTTCCCGCGTGGTCCAGAGCGAGGCGATGCGGCCGATGAAGACGACATGGCCGTCCGGCGGCATAACAGCCGGATCGCTTTCCAGAAGCTTTTCGCCGTTGCGCGTTTCGAACATGGTTGTCCCCGATCATGCTCCGGCTTTGCGCGATCCACCACGCATGCGTCATTTTCTTGTCCGGAAGCGACATAGCGCTTGCAAGGCTATCAAAATCGACATAAACATATGTTTATATCTTTTTCAAAGAGAATGCTCGCATGCATGTCGCACTCGACACCATGGTAGATACATTGAAGGCGGCGGCCGAATCCAGCCGGTTGCGCATCCTGGCGTTGCTGTCGCGCGGCGACCTGACCGTTTCCGATCTCACCGAAATCCTCGGCCAGTCGCAGCCGCGCGTCTCGCGCCACCTGAAGCTGCTGCTGGAGGCGGGACTGATCGGCCGTTACCAGGAGGGCTCATGGGCCTTCTTCCGGCTGTCGGATTCGGATGCGGCGCGGGATTTCGTGCTCAGGCTGATCTCCGGCATCCGGGCTGCCGATCCGCAGGTCGAGCGTGACCTCGAGCGGTTGGCGGCGGTCAAGCGCAAGCGGCAGGATCGCGCCGCCGAATATTTCTCGGTAAATGCCGCGAGCTGGGACCATATCCGCTCGCTGCATGTGCCGGACCGCGCGGTGGAGGCGGCGCTGCTCAAGCTCGTCGGCAAGCGGCCGTTCCAGTCGATGCTCGATCTCGGCACCGGCACCGGGCGGCTGCTTGAGATCTTTTCGCCGCTCTACCGGCGCGGCATCGGCATCGACATGTCGCGCGAGATGCTGACGGTGGCGCGCGCCAATCTCGACAAAGCCGGCATTTCGAATGCGCAGGTGCGCCAGGGCGACATTTTTGCGCCGCCGGTCGAGCGCGACGCCTTCGATCTCGTCACCATGCACCAGGTGCTGCACTATCTCGACGATCCCGCCCGCGCCATCCGCGAGGCAGCAAGGCTGCTGCGCCCGGCAGGCCGGCTGGTGATCGTCGATTTCGCTCCGCACGCGCTGGAATTCCTGCGCGACGCGCACGCGCATGTGCGGCTCGGCTTTTCCGACCGGCAGATCACCGAGTGGTTTTCCGATGCCGGGCTCGACCTCGAGGACAGCCAGGAATTCGAGCCGCGCGGCGGCAACGAGGCCAGCCTCACCGTAAAACTGTGGCTCGGCCGTGACCAGCGCATGCTGATCGCCGATCCTTCCAACCACGCACAACCGGCCAATGCCTATCCGATAGGGGAAACCGCCTGATGAACCAGTTCCGCTTCTCCCGCCGCCCTGACATTGGCGACAAGATCCGGGTTTCGTTCGAGTTCTTCCCACCGAAGAGCGATGAAATGGAAGCACGGCTGTGGGACACAGTTACCCGGCTGCAGCCGCTCAAGCCGAAATTCGTCTCCGTCACCTATGGCGCCGGCGGTTCGACGCGCGAGCGCACGGCACGCACGGTCAAGCGCATCCTCAACGAAACGGTGCTGACGCCGGCGGCGCACATGACGTGCGTTGATGCGGCGCGTCACGAGGTCGATGAGGTCATTCAGGAATTCGCCGAGATGGGTGTCACCCGCTTCGTCGCCTTGCGGGGCGACCCGGCCGAGGGCGTCGGCGCCGCCTATCGTCCGCATCCGGACGGCTATGCCAATGGCGCCGAACTGGTGGGGGCGCTGAAAGGCGTCGGCGATTTCGACATCTCGGTCTCCGCCTATCCGGAAAAGCATCCGGAGAGCCCGGATTTCGCCACCGACATTGACATGCTGAAGCGCAAGGTCGACAATGGCGCGACGCGGGCGATCACCCAGTTCTTCTTCGACAACGACCTCTACGAGCGCTATGTCGAGCGGGCACGGCGGGCCGGCATCTACATCCCGATCGTGCCGGGCATATTGCCGGTCCACAATTTCACCCAGGTCGCCAATTTCTCGTCGCGCTGCGGCGCGCTGGTGCCGGCATGGCTGGCCGAGCGCTTCGACGGGTTGCAGAAGGACCCGCAGACGCACGCGCTGGTGGCGTCCGCGGTGGCGGCCGAGCAAGTGCTGGACCTTGTCGAGCGCGGCGTCGGCGATTTCCATTTCTACACCATGAACCGGGCCGATCTGGTCTTCGCCGTCTGCCACATGATCGGCATCCGCTCGCATGAGGCTGAAGCTGCGGGGTCTGCTGCGGCGTAAGTCCCGGTCGAGTCTCTGGAAATGCAAAAAGGCCGGGTAAAAACCCGGCCTTTTCAATGACTTGGACTATTCGGTGCGGATCTTCCGTTGCTTTGGCGGGTCTACGGAAGAACGCCCATAATGAGGGCCCCGATGAATGCAAACGCAGCACAAATCATCAATGCGTTGATTGGCCTCGTGAGTCCCATGTCATAGCCTCCTCTTAAAGAGCTATGGCCAGAGTCTAGGGTCATTTGTGCCACAGGCAAGCGGAAAATATGTTGCAATGCGACGACATTGTGGAATTTGCGACCGGCTCTTTGCCGTTAGGCATTGAATCTCTTCGGCAAAATCCCGCTTCGGACCTGTGCATAAAATGTGACGAAGCTGGGGCAGCGATGGATTATGGCAGCGCTACCGCCGGCGAAAATCGGAATCGATTTTCGGGTCGATGCGAAGATTCAACGAGTTAGAGCGTCGTTTGCGCGTCCAATACGAAGCTCTAACGCTGGCGGCCGAACAGGCGGCCGTCGATGGTGACGAGGCCGAGCGCGATCAGTGCCATACCGCCGAGCTCGAACAATTCGAGCCGTTCGCCCAGGAACAGAAAGCCGAGCAGGATGGCACTGGCCGGCACGATCAGCGTGACCAGCGAGGCGTTGGTGGCACCGGCCGAGGCGACGAGGTTGAAATAGAGGATGTAGGCGAAGGCGGTGGACAGCAGGGCCAGCGCCAACACCGCTGCCCAGACCGGCGGCGAGGCCGAAAACAGGTTGGCAGTGCCGTGGCTAAGCAGCATGATCGGAATCATGATGATGGTCGAGGCGGTCAATTGTCCCGTGGCGATGACCGGTGACGGCACGCCCTTGAAGCGGCGGGCAATCATCAGGGCGACCGCATAGGACAGCGACGCACCGACCAGCGCGAATTTCGCCCAGACCGGTCCGCCCAGCCCGGCAAGCAGGCCGGGACCGATCATCACCGCCGTGCCGACGATGCCGAGCGCGATCCCGGCAAGCTTGTTCCAGGAGAGTTTTTCATCTGATGTCAGCGCGTTGGCGAGGATCAACGTCCAGAACGGCGTCGTCGAGTTGAGCACCGAGGCGACACCGGCGCCAAGTTCAGTCTGGCCGGCGAAGATCAGCGAGAAGGGAATGACGTTGTTGACGAGCGCCAGCAGGAAGAACAGACCGGCATGCGGCAAGGCGAGGCGGAACGACGGACCGCGCAGGCCGAGATAGAGATGCAGCGCCAGCGCCGCGATCGTGACGCGAAACAGCACCAGCACCAGCGGCGGAATCTCGGCAACCGCAATGCGGGCAAAGAAGAACGAGCCACCCCAGATCGCACCGAGCAACAGAAGCTGTGCCCAGTCTTTCAGGGCCATGGGGCCGCGCATTGCCGTCGTCGTTGTGACCGCCATGTATGGTCCTCCCAGATGGCCCTGAATGCCAAGTCAATCAGGCGTCTGTTCAGGCCATATTCCTTTTGATGGCAAGGGCCACCCGAAACCAGATCAGTGGGCTAGGCCAGGTACGCTTCGGCCACGCCTCATGGATTTCCATGAGGTGCAGCCGGAGGGGTGCCGAAGTAGAGTGGGCCATGAGTTCGCCAGCCGAGATCATGAGTTCACCGGCCCAGATATCGCGGAGACGTGCTACACGCAGCGTCGACAATCCCCAGCCCTTCTTTGCCCGGCAGGAGAAACCGATGATGCCCGTCTGGTCGCGCCCGCAAGTTCTTCATCTGGGACTATTTTTTGTGGCATATGTCTTGGGCTGCGGTTTCGCCCAGGCGCTCGCAATCGTCCCCGGAATAACGGTTTCCATTTGGCCTCCGGGCGGCGTTTTCATCGCGACGCTCATCCTCACCTCTCCTTACAGTTGGCCGTGGTGGATACTGGCGGGTTGCCTGGCGGAGATGTTCGCGCAGTTCGTGTGGTTCCACAGTCCGCTGCCTGCGGGCTTTCTGATCTTTGTCGGCAACGCCCTTGGCGCAGCTGTCGGCGCAACGCTTGTGATCCGGGCATGCGGGCGTCCGGTTCGGCTTGAAACTTTGCAGGAAGTCCTCGCATTCGTCGTACTAGGCGCGGGAGTTGCGCCGCTCGTCAGCGCGACGGTCGGAAGCGCGACGCTTGCGTGGTTTGGTGTGGAATCGCAAACCTTCACGGCGGTATGGCCGCTGTTTTGGATTGGGGACGCCACCGGCATCCTGCTCGTAGCGCCACCGGCACTGGTCGTGATCCAGTATTGGCGCAGCAAAACCCAACTCTCTCCCGCGCAGCGGGTGGAAGCCGGCGTCCTGGGTCTGATCTTCCTGGGGGTCGGCCCGCTTTCCTTGAGCGACGTCTATCTGCCCACCCCCTACATCATCATGCCGCCCCTTCTTTGGGCCGCGGCGCGCTTCGAGTTCAGAGGCGCCGCCGTCGCCTTGACGCTGCTCGCCCTGATCACGATGGCACTCACGATATCCGGTGACAGCCAGTTTGTCGGCGATCCCGAGTCCCAGAGACAAAGGCAGGTCATGCTGCAGCTTTTCCTGGCGATCTCGGCATTTTCGGCCCTTATCGTGGCCGCCATATCCCGGCAGCATCAGCTGGCGCTGGCCACATCGCGAGACCGCGAACGGGAGCTCTCGCAGCTCGTCGATATGGTTCCGAGCCACGTCTGGCGTCTAACGCCTGACGGCGAGCCGATTTTCTTCAACAAGCGCATGGTCGATTTTCTCGGCCTGGACGTGGCGGATACGATCAAGCCGGGCATGAGCCGCTTGACGGCAATGATAGAGGCCAGCGTCCATCCGGACGACAGAGCAGCGTTCTCGGACACGCTGCACCACTGTCTCGCCACCGGCGAGGTCTTTGCGATGCGGTACCGCTTACGCCGTCTCGACGGGGTCTACCGCTGGATGTCGAGCCGCGCCGCGCCGATGAGGGATCAGGACGGGCGCATCGTCCAGTGGTACGGCCTCTGTCACGACATTGACGACCAGATGCACGCCGAACAGGCGCTACGGCGCAGCGAGCGGCAGTTGCGGGAGACGATCGACGCCGTGCCGGTCCGCATCTGGAGCGCAAAGCCTACGGGCGGGCCGGTCTACTTCAACAAGCGTTACCAGGACCATTTCCGCTCCGTCATCGCGGATTTCGAAGCTCTCGAGGAGCCGCGTATCGAGCAACTGCTGCAGGAGCTGATCCATCCCGAAGATGTTCCCGAGGTACAGAACACCCTACGGAATTGCTTCGAAACCGGTGGCATGTCCACGATGCGATTTCGTTGGCGCGAAGAGCACGGTGCGTACCGCTGGGCGGAATGCAGGGTAGAGCCTCGGCGTAACGAAGAGGGTGAGGTCGCGGAATGGTACGGCGTTTCCCTCGACATCGACGATGAGGTGCGTGCGCAGGAAGCCTTGCGCGATAGGGAGCGCGAGCTCTCGCAGCTCGTGAACATGGTTCCCGTCCATATCAGGCGTCTGACGCCGAAAGGCGAGCCGACCTTCTTCAACAAGCGTTTGCTCGACTTCTTCGGCTTGTACGACCTGGCCCAACTGGACAAGCCTGACATGAGCCGGCTGGCGGCAGCCATACAGACCCTCGTCCATCCCGACGATGCACCTCTCCTGCTCGACACGGTTCACCGTTCCCTAGCCATCGGGGAGCCCTACTCCATGAGGTACCGTATGCGTCATGCGGATGGCGCGTATCGCTGGGTCGACGGCCGCGGGGAGCCGGTGCGGGACCAAAGCGGTGCGATCGTGCAATGGTACGCAATTTCCATCGACATCGATGGGGAGGTTCGCGCGCAGGAAGAGCTGCGTCTGGCGCAAGCAAGTTTAGCGCGTGCGAGCCAGGCAGCCAGCCTTGCCGAGCTCTCGGCGTCCATCGCGCATGAGGTGAACCAACCACTGGCGGCGATCGTCGCCAACTCCAGTGCATGCCACCGCTGGCTTTCGGCCGAACCCCCAAACCTCGATCGCGCGAAAATCACCGCCGAGCGCATCATCCGGGACGCCAACTCGGCAGCGGAAGTTGTCAGTCGAATCCGCGCCTTGTTCAGGCAATCCGTGGAGCCGAGGAATCGCACGATGCTCGGTAGCATCATAGCCGAGGCGCGCGATCTTATGGCCGAGGAGGCTGCGCGGCGGCGCGTTCGCCTGGATGTCGATGTCGGAAGCAGCTTGCCGCTTCTCGCCCTCGACCGCGTACACATCCAGCAGGTTCTGGTGAACCTCATTCGAAACGGCATGGATGCGATGGACTCCATTGCGGGTGATCGGGTTCTTGGGGTGAGGGTCGGCCGCGTGGGCGATGTGGTCCAAACGGAGATCAGTGATCGCGGCCCGGGGGTCGCGTTTCCCGACAAGATATTTGAGCCGTTCTTCACGACGAAGGGGAACGGAATGGGCATGGGGCTCGCGATCAGCCGTTCGATCGTCGAATCGCATGGCGGACGCCTGTGGGCGGAGAAGAACGAACCGCAGGGAGCGACGTTCGTCTTCACCTTGCCTATTGAAACGAAAGCGGCGCCATGACCACGGATGACCATATCGTCTTCATCGTGGACGACGATGCGCGCCTACGGGAAGCACTGAGCGAGTTGCTCGATTCGCACGGCATTCGCGCCGCAGCGTTCGGATCGGCCGGCGAATACATCAGTGCGGACAAACCGGACGCCCCGGCATGCCTCATCCTCGATGTCGAGCTGCCCGACATAAACGGCCTCGATCTGCAGAGGCAGATTGCGAAGGGAGATCATCCGCCGATCGTTTTCATAACAGGGCACGGCGACATTCCGTCATCTGTCCAGGCGATCAAGCATGGCGCCGTGGACTTTCTCACCAAGCCCTTCAGCGATGCCGATCTTATGTCTGCAATCCATACGGCGATAGCCGAGGATCGGGAAAGGAGATCGGCGCGCGCTGAACTAAGCGTGCTGAGGCGACGCTATCTCGAGCTGACGCCACGCGAACGCGAGGTGCTGCCGCTGGTGGTGAGCGGTCTTCTCAACAAGCAGGCTGCCGCCGAACTGGGGATCAGCGAAGTCACGCTGGAAATCCATAGAAGGAACGTGATGCAGAAAATGGCGGCGGCGTCGCTGGCTGATCTCGTGAGGATCGCGGAGCGGCTGGAGATACCAGTCACACACTCGCGCCGGGCGCGGGGGGGCCGGGCGTGACCAAGGGAAGACCAGTTGTTGCGGTTGTCGACGACGATCCAAGGCTGCTCGAGTCGCTGGAGGATCTACTGGAGTCGGCCGGGTATGCGGCCCGCAGCTTCTCGTCAGCGCGATCATTGCTCATCAGCGGGCTATCCGGCCTTGACGTTCTCATCACCGACATTGGGATGCCCGGCATGGACGGCTTCGAGCTTTTTGATCTGGTGAAGAGGGTGCGTCCGGACCTGCCGACGTTCCTGATCACCGGACGCGACGAGATCACAGATGCGGACAGAGTCCAGGGCGTCAGCGGATGCTTCCGTAAGCCCTTCGATGCGCAGGTCATGTTGGCAGCCATCGGCAATGTCTTACGCAAATCGAAAAATGGAGGCGAGCATGAGGGTTGAGCAGCCGCACTTACGGAGATCGGCTCCGTCGTCGTCGCATCGGAGGAGCGAAGCGGAGCAGCCACTCGTCATCATTGTGGATGACGATGCGTCTGTTCAGGAGGCGCTGTCCGAATTGATACTTTCCGCTGGATTCCAGCCTGTCTGTTTCAGCTCGACGCGCGAATTGCTCAATGCCGACGTACTGGACAGCTCCGGTTGCCTGATCCTCGATGTGCGAATGCCGGGATCGAGCGGCCTCGACCTCCAGCGCCATCTGGCCCAAACCGGCAACCCCAAGCCGATCATCTTCCTGACGGGGCATGGCGACATTCCCATGACCGTGCAGGCGATGAAGGCCGGTGCGGTGGACTTTCTGACGAAGCCAGTGCGTGACCAGACGCTGCTTGACGCTGTAATTGCAGGCGTTGCCATGGACGCCGCGCGCCGGGCCGCGTCCGCGGTCGTCAAACGCAACCTCGAACGCCTCGAGACGCTGACGCCACGCGAGCGCGAGGTTCTGCATCAAGTTGCGCGGGGACGCCTCAACAAGCAGATCGCCTTCGATCTCGGCATCAGTGAGGTGACGGTGAAACTGCACCGCGGCAACGTCATGCGCAAGATGGAGGCCGCATCCATCGGCGAGCTGATCCGCGCATGGGAGACGCTGCCGGCGGCAATGCGCGAGCTGGGTCAGGCGTAGTCCCGTTACGGCGACGTGCGGCAGCGCCCCGGCCAGGGGCGCTTGGCCGCCGGTTTCACTCATCGAAGGGCGCGTTTGCAACCAGATCGTCTGAGGATGTAACCTTATCCCCATAGCCGAAGACAAAACGGTTGCCGAAGTCGCGAATAAAGTTGTCGTAGGTCGTCTCGGGCACATTCTCGGCGATATGGCAAAAGCATCGTGTCATGCGCCGCTTCATGTCGAGCCGGGGAAATTCCTCGACGATCCCCGCGATCTCGCGGGGTGGAATAGTGTCATACTGAAGACCGACCACGTCCAGGCAAATGCCGGCTGTGCAAAGGGCAACCTCCGCCTCCTTGTAGAGCCCGATCGACGGCGTCGAATTGAGCGCGACGCTGTCCCAGATCAACTGAGCCCGGCGCTCGTCGACTCCGCCCTGCCGCGCAAAGGTCCTGGCCAGATCGGCTCCCTCGACCTCGAAGCGGCGCGGGCCGTTAAAGCGCTCGTTGAGCGTGACGTCGTGCAGCAGGGTGCCCACCGCGACCACTTCGGGATCGTGACTGATATTTCGGATCTGTCCGATCCGCACGGCAAAGAGCCACGAACGAACCACATGGTTGAACAGATACGGCTCGCAGCTGTTGCGCGCGTGATCGAGAGCTTGGCGCACGAGCGTCGTATCGGGGACGAGGACCCCTGCGAACATTCGACTGACGATTCCGTGCATGGGCAGAGTTCCTTGTGATTGGGGAGGCCGTTCGCTTCAGGTGAGCGCTAGGCCTCCGTCGACGGTAATGACCTGTCCGGTCACCCAATCCGAAGCCGGATTCGCGAGCTGGACGATCCATCGGGCAACGTCATCCGGAGTGCCGCGGCGCTTGAGCGGTATCTGTTCGCGTTCCGCCTCCTCGATCACCGCGGCATTTTCCGGAGAGAGGCCCATCATGCCTGTGAGCGCGCCCGATTCAGTCGGGCCGGCTGCGACAGCATTGACCCTTATGCCCTGCGGCGCGAGTTCCAGCGCCCAGCAGCGCGTCAGATGCTCCAGCGCCGCCTTGCTGGCCGCGTAGTGCGACAGGTCGGCGCCTGGCTTGTGGCCAAACGTGCTGGATATGTTGACGATCACACCTTTCGTTGCTTCGAGATGCGGGAGCGCCGCCGCCGCAAGCAGGCTTGGGCCGATCACGTTCACCGCAAAGATGGTGTTGATGCGTTCGGCGGTTGCGTCACTTAGCGGCAGAAGCGCGCCGGCGCCCGCATTGTTGATCAGGATATCCAGCCGGCCCCAGCTATCGATTGCCTTCGCGATCGTGTCAGGCGCATCGCCCGGGGCTGCGACATCGGCGACGAGGCTTATGATGCCCTTGTGCAGTGCAGCCGCCTCCTTCAAGCTCTTCGAGTGGCGCCCGGTGATCAGAACTTTCGCGCCTTGTCGCGCGAGAGCGAGTGCCGCTGCGCGACCTATGCCCGAGCTCCCGCCGGTTACGATTGCGACTTTGTCGTTGAACGGCATGGTTTTGATTCCTATGCGTACGAAACGCCTGCTTCGACCAGGTTGAAGATCCCCTCTTCGCGCAAGGCGTCTTGCACAGCGGGGCGGCTCGCCATCCGGCGGCGCAATGCGACGAACGGTTCGGGAGCGCGCACGTCGAACCGTTCAGCCCATAAGAGCATCACGAACAGATAGAAGTCGGCGACGCTCGGCGTTGCACCGAACAGGAAGTCTCCCGCTTGGCTGTCCGCCAGTTCGTCGAGCAGCCTGGAAATGGTCTGTTTGGCTTGCGCCTTCTGAATATCGTTCTCGGCGTGCCACATCGGTTTGAAGGCGCGATGTACCTCGGTGGAGATGAAGGCCAGCGCTTCGAGAAGCCGTGTCCGTCCCAGTTCTCCCGAAGCGCCAAGCGTCGGATATTTCGTGGCGAGCCAGTCGAGAATGGCGATGTTTTCGGTTAGGACCTCTCCATTGCCGAGCACTAGGACCGGGACGTAGCCCTTCGGCGTAACGTCGTGGAAGTCGGCTCCTGAAGCTGTCCGCTTCGTCTTGAGATCCACGCTCTCGAGCTCAAACGTCGCCCCCGCTTCGCATAGGGCGATATGGTCCGCGAGGCTGCAGGCGAAAGGGCTATAGTACAGTTTCATATCCATTACCTTGGTTGGTTTGGTTGGGCGGCGCCTAGCGATAGCCAATGCCCGTGATGTAGTTGAACAGCATCCGCTCCTGGAGTTCTTCTTCCTCGAACAGCGTTTTCATCGCGTCGCGTATATCCAGGATGCCGAGGGGCTGGGCAGCGTCACCGATAACAGGGACATTCTGCAGGTTCCGCGCCGCCATGGTCTGCCAGACGTCGTGAACGTCGTCCTTTGGACCGCACGTGATGACGGGCCTGCTCATCAATGCCGATGCCGGCGGCGGCGAGGGGGCCGGGCTGCTGAGATGGCGGATGAGGTCGGATTTGCTGAGGACGCCGTCCAGGCCTCCGGTCGCGTCGCAAACCACGACCAACCCGATGCCTGGCTTGGAAAGCGACAGTGCCGCGTCGTGCACGGTGGCATCCCTGGCGACCACGGCCAGGCGTGACGACGTCAATGTGCGCAGCTTCTCAACGAACATCGCTCATGTCTCCTGAGCTTCCCATCGGCGCCGGTGTGCTTCGAAAAACCGGCGCCGAGGCAGGGGCTCGCTTCACTCGTCGAACGGGATCACCAGTTCCGTCTCGTCGGTATCGACGACGAACACGGCCAGCAGCCGGGCGCGTTCGGTCGCACTGGCGTTGGCGCTGACGGCATGACGGTCACCGGGGAACTCAGACCAGCTTTCGCCGGCGCGATAGGTGACTTCAGGTCCATCATTCACCTTGCTCTTGATCGCCCCTTCAAGGACCGTCGCGTAGATGAAGGCGGACTTGGGATGGAGATGCGCGGGCGAATTGCCGCCTGGCTCATATTCGACGACCACACCTCTCATGCTCTTGTCGGGGACGTTTGGCAGCGGCTGGTCGTAGACGAGCCTCACGTTTTTGCTGATCTCCGCGGCCTTGTCAGTCGCCGAATCTTCGGCCAGCGCTCCTGTCGCGATGAGGGCGAGAGCTGCGCTGCAAAGAATGGTCCTGATCATTGTCTTGGCTCCTGTTTGCGATGGGGATCGAAAGGGGGATCGCCGGCCGGAGGGGAGGCGGCCGGCGATCTGGCTCGCGCTCGAGGGGGGTGCAGCTCGAGCCTAGGACCTGATGAAGGTGAGCAAGTCGGCGTTCACCACATCGGCATGAGTGGTACACATCCCGTGCGGAAAGCCTTCATAGATCTTGAGCGTGCCGTTCTTCAGAAGCTTTGCCGATAACGGCGCGGAATCGGCAATGGGCACGATCTGATCGTCCGTACCGTGCATGACGAGTGTCGGCACGTCGATGATCTTGAGGTCGTCGGAGAAATCGGTTTCCGAGAAGGCCTTGATGCCGTCATAGTGCGCCTTGGCGCTGCCCATCATGCCTTGCCGCCACCAGTTCTGGATGACGCCCTGGATCGCTTCCGCGCCCGGCCGGTTGAAGCCGTAGAAGGGGCCCGACGGGAAATCGAGGTAGAACTGCGCGCGGTTGTCGGCAAGCGACTTGCGCAGCCCGTCGAACACTTCGATCGGAATGCCACCAGGATTGGCCGGCGTCTTCACCATGATTGGCGGCACCGCGCCGATGAGGACGAGCTTCGCGGTGCGTTCGTTGCCGTGGCGGGCGACGTAATGAGCGGCTTCGCCGCCGCCGGTCGAGTGGCCGATATGGATTGCGTCCCTCAGGCCGAGATGCTCGACCACCGCCGCCGCGTCGGCGGCATAGTGATCCATATCGTGACCTTCGCTCACCTGCGCGGAACGGCCGTGCCCGCGCCGGTCATGGGCGATGGTGCGATATCCATGCCCGACGAAGAAAAGCATCTGCGTGTCCCAGTCGTCGGCGCTAAGCGGCCAGCCGTGGTGGAAGACGATCGGTTGGGCGTCCTTCGGGCCCCAGTCCTTGTAGTAGATCTCGGTGCCGTCCTTGGTAGTGACAGTGCTCATATCATTCGATCCTTCTTGAGCGATGGATGGGTTCGACTCCTGGCCGGCTGTCCCTTGCGCGAGCGCGTATTTGGGCAGGCCGGTTGCAATGCCGGCGGCCGCCGCGCCGAGGAGGAGGGCCCGGCGACTTGCCTGAGGCGCAAAGGGCAGCTCGTGGTCCATCGTCGTTTTTCCTTGCGAGTTCTCTTCAGATGACGCCGTTATGCCGCAACACCGCTTCGCCGAGGCGGGGCGTGCTCGAACCAGTCTTCGAACGACGTCGAACCGATGCGGGCGCCCGCGCCCGGGACAAGCGAGCGGTCATCTAGCTCGGTCCCGAAATAGAGCGCATGAGGATCGCCGATCACCTTCCTGGGATCGTTGGCGAGCTGCAGAAAACGCGCGACCAGCTCGTTCATGCGGAACGGCTCGGGGCCGCCGATCTCCATCACGCCGTTAATCGGCTGGGAGAGCGCCACGTCAGCCATGACATCTGCTACGTCGTCGGAGGCGATGGGCTGGAAGTAGGCCGACGATACCGAGACCGTGTCGCCGACGGTTGCCGACTGTGCTATGCCGCCAAGGAACTCGAAGAACTGCGTCGAGTGAACGATCGTGTAGGGGATTCCCGACTCCCTGATCAGCTTCTCCTGAGCCATCTTGGCGCGCAGATAGCCGCTGCGGGGCAGGTGCTCCGCCCCGACGATCGAGAGCGCAATGTGGTGTTTCACGCCGGCAACCTTCTCCGCCGCGAGCAGGTTCTTTCCGGCTGTTTCGAAGAATTCGAGAACGGCCTTGTCCTCGAACGAAGGTGAATTGGCGAGGTCGATGACAACCTCCGCCCCGGCAAGAGCCTTATCCAATCCTTCACCGGTGAAGGTGTTGACGCCGCCACTTGGCGACGCCGCCAATACCTCCTGGCCCTTCACGCTCAGCCTTGTGACGGTCTTGGAGCCGATAAGTCCGGTGCCACCGATGATTACGATTTTCATGTCATTCTCCTGTTCTGACTTCGAAATGATCTGCTTGGAATGCCGCCGACGCCTCGGTCGCACGCTGGACCGTCAAGGCGCGGGACACGCCTCATCGAATGTGGTTTTCGCAGCCCCCCGCTGGCCTATGGACTTCACGACCGCCGATTCGAGGTTGGAAGCGGCCGAACCACAGATTCTCCAGGGTCGGCCGGCGTAGCCCGGGTCGCGGCCGGCGCGAGCGCCGGTTTCGTCACTGCGCCGATGCGGCTTCCTCTATGAGCAAGGCGACCGCTTCTGGATGCGAGACCATCAGCGCGTGCGACCCGCCCTCGACGACGATGGTCTTCACCGAATGCGCGCGCTCGGCCATGAACTTCATGAGTGCCGGCGGGATATTCCGATCCGCCGAGCCGTAGACAGCGTAGGACGGAATTGTCTTCCAAGCAGGCGCGCCGGAGGGCTCTGCCAGGGCGGCGTCAGCCACCGGGCGCTGTGTCGCCGCCATCAGGCTGGCCTGCGCTGCCGGCAAGTCGGCCGCGAACTGCTCGTGAAACTTTTCCGGCTGGATGTAGAGATCCTGTCCTCCATCCGGCCGCGCCACCGGCAGGAGCGCCTCGCCAAGCGTGCTGCCTGGGAACTTTCCTGAAAGCGTGAGACTGGACTCGCCTTTGTCCGGGGCGAATCCGGCCACATAGACCAGCGCTTTCACATTGTCCTTTCCGTTGGCTGCCTCGGTGATGACCGGACCGCCATAAGAATGGCCTACCAGGACGACCGGTCCGCCGATGGATCCGATGACGGCCGATACGGTGGCCGCATCGCTTGCAACGCCGCGAAGTGGGTTGGCCGCAGCGATGGTCCGGAAACCGTCCCTGTTAAGCTCGGCGATGACGTCGTTCCAGCTCGACGATTCAGCAAAGGCCCCGTGCACCAGCACGATCGTCGGTTTTGCCTGATGGTCCGCGGCCTGCGCTGTCGCGCTGTCCGACACGCAACATGCGTAAACAAGGGCCAGAGCTTTGATGATCTTGTGCAAGTGTCTTCTCCTGTGCGGCGGGTCGTCCGAGGAGAATGCGCCCACTTGGCGCGCGAAAATATTCGACGGACGGCTCGGTCAGGCGATCCGAAAGTCTAGGACGATGCATCCGGGAGTGGCAGTTGTAGCCGGTGGTCGGCGAACGGGTAGGGGTCCCGGCATCGATCGAACGCACTGCCGGGGTAAGGCCGCGCCGACGTTCCCAGGCAGCGCGCCCTAGATTGGCAGGGAGCGCACGGCTGACCGGCATCGGCTGTCAGTGTCTCCCTTCACCGGTCTCGATAACTGCTGTGACGATCAATCCGGCGAAAACTGCAGCGAGACATATACCGCCGTATGGCTCGCCCTCGTCCTCAATGCAATCGACCCGAAAATGCTCCTCAATATAGTGTCCTCACACGACCGAGTTGAAATCGGCGGCGGCTTCCTCATGCCTGCAAGGAAAGGCAACCCAGGCCTGAATGCCAAAAAAATCGCCTCCGGACGCCTCGAGCCTCCGGCGGCGTCCGCTCGGAATGGACGATCCCCGAACCGGCCGTCACGCAACTGACCTCGCCAGGTCGGAGGGTTTGTACCTTGCCGGCCGCCAAGCCATATGGGATGCGGTCCCATGTCGAAGCCCCAGCCGTATCGAACACGGCTGGCCCCATCGGGTCAAAGAGCACAAAGCGGCCGACCATTTCGCCCATACTTGGCAATACGCGCCGTACCTTGAAACCGCACACCGGTTCACTGGACACCGACCCCGGTTTGTCGGATGCTCATGGCTACCTCCCTTCATGTGCGCCCGGTCTGCCGGCGCTTAAACCGCGCCGGAACGGTACTGGGTGAAAGATCGTCTGCATGGCTTTGAGCAGCGCGAATTTCGAATTCGTATGCTCTTGTCCGGCGCCGTTGCTATCGCCGAGAGACACCCTGCCTGAGAGGACGGCCGCAAGATCTTCGGCCATTTCGGGCCGGTCGAGCAGCAGGGGCGCGAAGCTTTGCTGGTCAATCTCGTAGACCACGACGTGGCTCATTGCGCGCAAGGTCGAAGTCTCGCCGATGCCCGCGAGCAGGCCCGTCTCTCCGAAAAAGTCGCCGGGAGCGAGGTGGCCGATCTCCTGCGCATGGGCGTCACCTTCGCCGCGCTCTCGGACAATGATGCCCGTCCGAACAATCATGAGGGACGGCAGCATCTCTCCTTGTCGTGCTATGATATCGCCTTTGCGATAGGTGCGCACCGCAACCGTTGCCGCGAGGGCTTCTTTTTCGTTGTCCGTCAACGCCGAGAATACTGGTATGGCATTTATAAGCTTGATCGGCGTGACTTCCGGGAGATTTCCCGTCTCTTCGCTCGGCAAGTCATTCATGAGAATCGCAGAGGAGGGTGGCGTCGCCAGCCGCAAACCCGCGGACTTGGAATGACGGTAGACAAGATCGAAGATTTCGTTCTTCGCTGGAATTCGCTGGCCAACATTTGCGACGCGAAAAAACAGATCGACCTCGATCGCCGTCGCATCCAGAGCTTTGATAGCGACCACCGGTGGGGGCTCCCTCAGTATTGTGTTGCTGCTTTGTAAGGCCGCGTTCATGACGTCCGCGACGATCGCCGGCATCTTGGTCGGCGCCAATCTTATCGTGACGGACAGCCCATGGCTCTCCTCGGGGCTGCTGACATTGGTCAGCCCGAGCTTCGCGAGGAAGCTGTTCGGCAGCGCCACCACGTTGTGGGCCAAGGTGAGCAGGTGGGTCGATCGCCAGTTGGTCTCGACAACGCGCCCTTCGGTTCCGTCGCTGAGAACGATCCAGTCCCCAAGCACATAAGGTCGGCCGAGGTTGAGCGCGATGCCCGAAAAAACGTCGCTCAACGTATTCTGGAGCGCCAGTCCGAGTACGATGGCAAAGACACCCGAGGTGGCGATCAGCGTTCCGATCGGCGCACCGAAGACAAAGGCCAGGATCGACAGCAGCATCCCAATGTAGACGCCGCCGACGACGAGGTCCTGCAGAAGGCGCGCCTCACGCGGCTTTCGCTCGAACACGAGATAGATGCGGACAAACCCGATCAGCGCCCAGGCGAGGTGAACCCACCACAGCAACTTGGCGGTCCCGATGAGGATTGCTCCCGCGGTTGTCTCTTTGCCCCGTGTCGGCTCGTAGGGGAGCACGGCCCCGTCAAGCAGCAGGACCGACATGGTAAGGAAGAATGCGATCTGGACAATCAGCCTGGTGGTGGAGAGCCGCCGCGGAATGACGTGCCAAACGGCTATGCCGGCGAGACCGACCAGTACCATGTAGAGATGGGGAGCATTCCACCAGCTCATGCCCGTATCCGGATCCATGAAAATCCTCACACAATGCTCGCCTCGGAGCACGGCAACCGGGCAAGCGATCCTTCGGTGTTAATCCGAGCCTTTCTCCAGGATCGCTTCGGTTATCGAGTTCGGCAGCCGGCGCGGCGTCTCGATCACGCCCAGCAGCGGCATGACGAGGAGAAAGAACGCGAAGTAGTAGAGGGTCGATACCTGCATGGCGGGGATGTACCAGCCTTCCGCCGGCTTGGACCCCAGCCAGCAAGGAAGAGGGCGTTGATGGCAAAGAGCCAGAAAAAACGCCTGTACCAGGGCCGGTAGACGGCCGAGCGCATCTTCGACATATCCAGCCAGGGCACGAAGAACAACACGGCAATGGCGCTGCACGGGCGCTGCCGACCGCCTCGTCAATGATGCGGCGGATGGTGCGCGCGCAACGGCCGCACTGGGCGCTGCAGCCGAGACAGCCATAGACCTGGCGGATCGAGCATGTCCGCTCCGCCTTGACGGCGGAGCGGACGTCCCGATCGCTCAACATATTGCAATATTGCACGAGCACACGATCATGGCGCGATAAGTCTCGACGGCGACCTGGTACGGCTCTGACCCGACAAGCGGGTCAGTAGTCCCAGACAGCCGGCACGCAACGAAAGACATCGCCGTCCACCGCCACATGGCAGATAGACGGGAATGGCAGGTGAGTGGCCACTAGCGGCTCACGGGTCGCTGCCAGCTCCCGCAAAAGATTGATGCGGACGCGGGCCGCCTCCTCAGGGTCGTGTTCGAAGCCGTTGTGCCAGTCGGGTTGGTCGAACCCGACCTGGAACACGGCGTCGCCGGCGAAGGTCAGCCGGTCGCCGCCGGACGCCAGGCGGACCACGCTGTGCCCGGGGGTGTGGCCGCCAGTGAGCCTGACGACCACCCCCGGTGCCACCTCGTGCTGCGTCTCAAACGGCCGCAACTGGCTGCGGTACTCGTTCACGAACCGCTTGGCCGCCCGTCGAAGCGCATCCGGGAACCCCGTTGGCATCGAGGCGCGGGAGAAATCGGGCGACTCCCAGAACTTGAGCTCGGCGGCCGCCACGTGAATCCGCAGATCCGGACGCAGCCGGTCCTTCACCCCGTCGATGAGCAGCCCGCCGATATGGTCCATATGCATATGGGTCAGCACCACGTCGGTGACGGATGCGAGATCGATGCCGGCAGCCTCCAGTCGCGAGACCAACCGCCCGGCCCTCGGCAAGTGCAAGTCCGGGTCCATCCCCAGCCCGGCGTCCACGAGTATGGTCCGGCCGCCGCTGCGTACGACGACCACGTTCAGCGGCCACTCGAGCACGTCCGGCGGCAGGAACATGTCGTCCAGCCAGGCCGCCCGGACGGCCGGGTCGACATTGTATGCCATAACCGGGGCTGGTATCGGCAGCACTCCATCGCTGACCACCAGCACGTCGATGTCGCCGACCTGCAGCGCGTAGCGCGACGGAACCAATTCGGGCCCCGGTCTACCGTTACTGTGCTTGGCGTTCAGGCTGTCGGCGCAGTGCTGGATCGAGGGGTGTGAAATGTTATCCAAGCTCATGTTTGTCTCCTGTTGATCGCCTTACCCACGGCCGTATCGGCCACCTCCGCCACTGGTCCACATGGGTCGGCATGCGCCTCCATGACGGCCACCTGGCGTCAGCGGAGGAAATTGCACGGCATCCGCCCAGGCGGCCATTGAACGGAAGCGTCGGTCAGGCAATGCGAAGGTCTATGGCAGACCCGTTGTGCGCAGGGGGTGATCTGGCGCGAACGTCGAAGGTGCCGCTTCGATCAGCGAATGGCAGCCGTGCCGCGGTATCGGTCGTTCACGGCCTTCATGCAATCGACGGCAGATGCGCCCTCAGCATTGCGTTTTGCGCATATCCTTGGTCGGCATGCTGCGAGGCCGCCGAGTGGGCAATGCTGTGCACCGTCCACAATCTCCTCAAGCTTGCAGGGGCACAAAGGACGATGAAACCGGCCTGACCGGAGCGACCATGTCACACAACAGCGACCCGATCGCAGGCATTCTGTCGTCCACGCCAAAATGCTTCCCGACGCCGATCGCCTCGGCGGGGCCCATTACAGAGTCGGGCTCCTAGCGTTCCATCATCTGCCGTAGCGCCGCAGCGTCAGGGGTGCGAGACACAGAACTGTTTTCATTCCCGCATAGGTTGGATTAATTGTGCGCAGTCCAAGCCAAGGGATTCGTCGATGCAGCAATTCGAAAATGCGCGCGAAGCGGCGCTGGCGCTTCGCCCGGACGATCCGATCTATTGCTTCCGCCCGCAGGTGCTGAAGGCGGACGCCAGGCAGTTCATGGGCATGTTTCCCGGTAAGACCGCCTATGCGGTCAAGACCAACGGCGAGCAGATCGTGCTGAAGGCGCTGGTCGAGGCCGGCGTCGGCGCTTTCGACGTGGCCTCGCCCGGCGAATTCGCCGCCGTGCGCGCGGTCTCGCCCGACGCCGAGATGCTCTACATGCATCCCATCAAGGCCCAGTCGGACATCAAGCTGGCGCTGGAGAAATATGGCATCCGGGTCATCTCGCTCGACCACGAGGACGAGATCACCAAGCTGACCCGCGTGGTGCGGGCGCTCGATATCGATCCGGGTGCGATCACCGTGTTCGTGCGCATCCAGACGAAAGGATCGGCCGCCTACGAACTGTCGAAGAAGTTTGGCGCCGGCCCGGCCAATGCGGTCGAACTGGCCGAACGGCTGAACCGGACCGGCTACAAGGTCGGCCTGTGTTTTCATGTCGGCAGCCAGATCGAGGATCCCGACACCTATGAGCGGGCGCTGGCCTCGGCCGACTGGGTGCGCAACCGCGTCAGCTTCGACATTGCCGGGCTCGATGTCGGCGGCGGTTTTCCCGCCGAATATGGCCATGATCCCAACCGCAAGCTGATCGAGATGCCGTCGCTCGGCCAGATCATGTCGCGGCTGTCGGGCGACCTGATGGAATACCAGTTCGACCAGATGCCGCTGGTGGCGGAGCCGGGCCGAGTGATCGTGGCGCGCTGCCTGTCGCTGATCGTGCGCGTGCTGCTGCGCAAGGGCAAGCGGCTCTACATCAATGACGGCATCTGGGCGTCTCTGTCGGATTCATGGACCGGCAAGATCACGCTGCCGGCGCGCTTCATCCCAGACCCGGCGATCCGTTCGCGCAATGGCGAGGAGAAGACCATTGTGCCGTTCAAGGTCTGCGGCGCGACCTGCGATTCCGTCGACATCCTGTCGCGGCCATTCTGGCTGCCGGAAACGGTCGATACCGGTGACTGGATCGAGATCGGCCATATCGGCGCCTATTCGCTGTCGCTGAGGACACGGTTCAACGGCTTCTATCCCGATACCTTCGTCGAGGTGACGACGCCGTTCGACGAGGGCGATGCGCCGGAAGGATTTGCCAGCTTGGAGACGATGGCGGACTAGGCCATTTGTAGGTCAGGCCACTCCGCCGCCGGCCTGGATGTTCTCGCCGGTGAGCCAGCGGGCTTGGTCGGAGGCGAGGAAAACCGCGACATCGGCAACATCGCGCGGCGCTCCGATCCTGCCGAAGGGCGACATGCCGGCGGCGATCGCGCGATCTCGCTCGGGCAGAAGGTCGGTGTCGGTAAAGCCTGGCGAAAGCGCATTCACGGTGACGCCGCGTGGCCCGAGCTCGCGCGAGAGAACGCGGACGAATTGCTCGACGGCTCCTTTGCTGCCGAGATAAAGGGCCGTCTGCGTGAAGAACATCTTGGTTCCACCGGTAGAGACGGCAATGATGCGGCCACCGTCGCGCACGCGGCGCGCCGCTTCCTGAAGCGTGAAGAAGGTGCCTCTGGCGTTGGCGCCGAAGACGTGGTCGAAGTCGGCTTCGGTGGCCTCGACCAGCGGCTTTATGACGGCGACGCCGACATTGGCGACAACGATGTCAATTGCTCCCATCTGCTTTTCGGTTTCATCGAACAGCCGGCGGATATCGGAAATGCTGGAGATATCGGCCTGAATGGCAAGAGCTTTTCCGCCATTCTTCTCAATGGCAGCGACAGCTTCCTGGGCGGCTTTCTCGTTACCGATATAGTTGACGACGACGATCGCGCCGTTTGCAGCAAGCCCCTCGGCGATGGCGCGTCCGATGCCGCGCGAACTGCCCGTCACGAGCGCGGTTTTGCCTTCAAGCGAGTGATACATGAAGCATTCCTTTCGACTGGTGTTGCGGCCGCTTCAATAGAGCGACGGTTCCATCTGACGAAAGCTAGGAGCATGCTATTGATCAAATAATAGGCTATTATCTAAGTAACTCGTTAAGCTGGAGGTACATAATGCGAGGAACCGAGTTTTCCGAGCTGAAGGCGTTTGCAGCGATCCTCGAGGAAGGCAGCTTTATCCGGGCCGCAGCCAGGCTCAGGGTTTCGCCGCCGGCGCTCAGCCAGACGATACGCGCGCTGGAAGAACGTGTCGGTGTTCGGCTGCTCAATCGCACAACCCGCAGCGTGTCGCCGACCGTCGCAGGCGAAACGCTGTTTGCCCGCCTCGCGCCGGCTTTCAGCGAACTGGAAGGCGCTGTCGCTGACGTGCATGCCTCACGTGATCGACCGGCAGGTTCGCTGCGCATCAATGTTCCACGCATCGCCGCCATGCGTTTCATCGCTCCGATCCTCGGCGATTTCCGCCGCGCCTATCCCGATATTGCCCTCACCATAATCGTCGACGACATGCTGACCGATATTGTCGAGGGGCGATTCGATGCCGGAATCAGGCTTGGTGAGCGGCTGCATAAGGACATGGTGGCGGTGAAACTCGGCGACGAGTTGGAGATGGCCGCGGTGGCAGCGCCCAGCTATCTCGAGGACCACCCCATACCCCGCCATCCCGCGGACCTGCATCATCACCAATGCATCAATTTCCAGTGGCCCGGTAGCGGCAACATCTATCGATGGGAGTTCGCGCGAGGCCAACGCGCTTTGGAAATAGCCGTCAACGGCGGTTTGACGGTCAACGACACGGAACTGATGATCAGGGCGGCCCTGGATGGGGTCGGCGTGGCTTACATGCTGGATTACCAGGTTCGGCCGTGGATCGAAGCCGGCAAGCTCATCCGTTTTCTCGAAGCCTGGTCACCCCGATTTCCGGGGTTTTACTTGTATCATACGAGCTCTCGGCAGGTTCCGCCGGCCTTGCGTGTCATCATCGACTTCCTGCTTGCCAGGCGATGACCCGCTTTAAAGCTTCGCCAGCAACTCCGGTGTCGGCCACCCGTCGACCGGCAAGCCTAGCCGCATCTGCTCCTTGCGGATTGCCTCGCGGGTATTGGTGCCGAGGATGCCGTCGACCGTTCCCACGTCATAGCCTTTGGCCTCGAGCTTTGCCTGCAATGCCCGCATCTGGTCGCCGTTGAGGCCGGGTTCGGGATTGCGCGGATCGAATTGTGGCGCACCCGCCAGCCGCGCGGCGAGATTTGCCGCGGTCAGCGCATAGGTGAAGGACTGGTTCCACTCGAGGTAGACGTCAAAATTGTCGTAGACGAGGAAGGCCGGCCCCTTGCGGCCCATGGGCAGCGCGAGGCCTGCCTTTAGGCCGTTGTCGACAAGTGGCGTGCCGTTAGGGTTGGTGACACCCCACTGAGCCCACTGCGTCAGCGGCAGCTTGTTGGTGCGGCCGGTCTGGTCCCATGGCATGTCCTCGGGCACGCGGACTTCCTCGATCCAGGGCTGGTCGCGTTTCCAGCCGCGCGACATGATCTTGTTGGCCGTGGTCATGATCACATCCGGCGCGCTGCTGCGCAGGTCGACCAGACCGTCGCCGTCGCCGTCGACGCCGCGGCCGAGATAGTCGGACGGCAGCATCTGTGTCTGGCCGATTTCCCCCGCCCAGGCGCCGGTGACATCGGCCGGCACGACGCCGCGATCGATGAGGGTCAGCAGCGGCGTGATCTGCGGGCGAAAGAGTTGCGGGCGGCGGCAGTCATGCGAGAGCGTGACCAGTGCGTTCAGCGTGTGGAAATCGCCCTGCACGGCGCCGAAATCGGTTTCCAGCGCCCAGAAGGCGGCGATGATCGGCGGCTGGATGCCGAATTCCTGATCAGCGCGGGCAAAGACGTCGGCGTATTTTTTCAGATTGGCGGCGCCCTGCTTCAGCCGGTATGCCGAAATCATCCGGTTCGAGAACTCGATGAAGGTTTGGGTAAAGACGCCCTGGGCGCGGTCGCGCGCCAGCACCTTCTTGTCGGCGGTGGCCTTTTCCAGCGCCTCAAGGCCGGCAGTGCCGACCCCGGCGTTCCTGGCCTCCGCCGCTACACCCTGCTTCCATGCCTCGAAATCGCCGCCGCATTGCTGTGCCACCGCCGGCGCCGCCGTAGCGGCCAGAAGCAGCGCCGCGAGAGTTTCCAAGCGCAATCGCATCGCCATCCCCCAAGAAGATCACCAGCGGTTGCAAGCATCCTTCATTTGGCTGTGTCGAAAAGCAGGCGGCAGGCCCGCTGTCAACGGGTGTTCTGCCGCAGCCATTTGTTCCAGGCGGCTTCGTTGCCGTTGAACACGTTGATATCGGCCTTCCCTGAGATGCCCGGCACAATACCGGTTCCGGTGTACTGCCAGAAGGTGAACGGGTGGCTGCCGTATCTCTTGCGCGGGTGGCCGGCCACCGAACGCAGCCAGTAGGGATAGCCACGGAAGCCCGATAGGCCGTTGTCGTCGAAGAAATCGATCGAGGTGTAGATGATCGGCTTCTTGCCATAGTGTTTTTCGACGATTTCGAGGAATGTGCTCATCTCGCTGCGCACCGTGGCCGCATCGGGCCGCAGCTTGCAGGTCGGCGATTGCGGGTTCCATTCCATGTCGAGAACCGGCGGCATCGCCGAACGGTCTTTGGGCACGTTCCTGATGAACCACCGCGCCTGCGTGGCGGCCGGCGTGCAAAAATAGTAGAAATGATAGGCCGCGCGGGGGATTCGTGAGGCTTTCGTGCGGCTCCAATGCTCGTTGAAATACTCGTCGAAGCGATCGCCGCCTTCCGTCGCCTTGATGAAAACGAAGGAAATGCCGCTGGCCCTGGCCGCCGTCCAATCGACCGAAGTCTGGTATTTCGAGACGTCGGTGCCGTGAACGGCATAGCTCCACGGCGCCCCGCTTTCCCACTTATGGGGGTCGGAGTCCTCAAAACGGGGTGCGCGCACCGCAACGGTCGGGGCGCTCGGCAGCGACGGTGCAAGATCGTCGACGGTCGAGCAGGCGCCCAGCAGCGTCAGCATGATGAAAGCCGCGGAACGGCGCATCGCTACTCCTGAACCGGTTTCAGCCGGCCGCTGATGGGTTGTTGCTGCAGGTGGGCCCCTCGACCCGTACCCCAAGCGATCTCCCCACAGGACCGCTCCCATATTAAAGCGCGCGCTTCGACGCGCTTTAATCTTTGTTTTTATACATGTCGTTATCCCAAAACCGCTGCGCACTTTTGGGCGACACGCATCAGTGATCGCCGATCATGGTTGATATTCCGTTGACTGCGCTCAACAGGAACCGCGATTTTGCCGAAGCAATGGCGGCAAATCGATGGCATAAATGAGCGTCCGGGGGGAGTCGGAAAAATGCAGATTGTTCTGAGGCTGGTGAAATGGCTGCTCGGGCTGGCCGTGCTGGCGGTCGCAGCACTCGCCGCCTGGCTTTACATCGCGCCGCCGGAACTGATCCGCGTCGGCTCGGGTTATACGGCCAAGATCGTCTGCTCGAATGTCTTTATCGCCGGACGCGATGCCGACAAGGTGCTCGCCGTCGACGTGCAGGCGCCGGGCCATCCGCTGCTGCGGCTGATGAGGGTCTCCGTCGACAAGGAGCAGGGCACCGTCTCGGCCGGGCTGTTCGGGGTGTTCGGCAAAAGCGTCGCGGTCGTTCGTGACGGGCTCGGCTGTGCTTCGGTTCCGGATGGCGACATCGCCGCGGCCAAAGCAGTCGCCGGGCCGGCGCTGACACCTGCGCCGCCGCTCGACGCGCTCTGGCCGGTCGGCGACAAGATCGATGCCTCGCAGAACCCCGAAATCGCGAAAATCCTCGACGACCCTGCAATGACCGGCGCCGGTATGCGGGCGGTGGTAGTAGTCAAGAACGGCCGCATCATCGCTGAGCGTTATGGCGACGGCTTTACCGAAAAGACGCCGCTGCTTGGCTGGTCGATGACCAAGACGGTAAATGCCGCGATCGTCGGCACGCTGGTGAAGGACGGTAAGATGGTGATGACGAACCAGGGCCTGTTCGGACCCTGGAAAGCGGACGGCCGCGCCGCCATCAGTCTCGCCGACATGATGGCGATGTCGAGCGGGCTGGAGTTTAACGAGGATTATGGCGACGTCACCGACGTGACGCGGATGCTCTACCTCGAGCCTGATATGGCGGGCTTTGCCGGATCCAAGTCGCTGACCGGCGAGGTAGGCAAAATGTTTTCCTATTCGAGCGGCACGGCAGTGATGCTGTCGCGGCTCTGGCAGGATGCGATCGGCGACAAGAACAAGGCGCTGGCGTGGCCGAGGGTTGCGCTGTTGGACCCGCTGGGCATGAAGAGCGCGGTGCTGGAGGCCGACGAGTACGGCACCTTCGTCGGCTCGTCCTATCTCTACGCCACCGCGCGCGACTGGGCGCGCTTCGGCCAGTTCCTGCTGCAGGATGGTGTATGGAACGGCCAGCAGCTCCTGCCTAGCGGCTTCGTCGCCTGGATGCGGGAAGCCGCACCGGCCTCGAAAGTCTCCGGCAGGGGCCAGTTGTGGATCGAGGGGCCGGGCGACGAGCAGAGCCCCGGCGCCGGCATCGCTGCGGGCCTGCCGCAGGACACGTACTGGATGGAGGGGCATGACGGGCAAACGGTCGCCATCATCCCCTCGGAGCAGTTAGTGGTTGTGCGGCTCGGGCTGACGCCGGCCAAGCTCGGCTACCGGCCGCAAATCATGCTGGCAGCGCTGGTGAAGGCGCTGCACTAGAAAAGCTATTTGCGCGGTCCGACCACAGCGAGCCACGCATAGCCGCGGTACAGTGTTCTGAACCGAAAGCTTGCACCGATCCGCTCGGATTCCGATGCCATAACCGAGCGCAGGGCCTCACGCGGTTCGACATGGAATTTTCTCAGCCAGCCGCGCAACAGCTTGCGGAACCAACGGGGCAGGGCCTCCTGCTGGCCGAAATCGACGACGTGCAGCGAGCCGCCAGGTGACAGGGCTGCAAGTGCCGCGGATACGGTCTTCTCCCAGCCGGGAATCATCGACAGCGAATACGAGACAAAGATGCGGTCGAAACTTTCGATGGCAAACAGGGCCGTCGCACTGAAATCGGTGGCGTCGCCGCGCGCCAGCGTGACGCGACCGGACAGGCCTTCGCGGGCAATGGCAGCAGTGGCCGTTTCCAGCATTTCGGCCGAAATATCGAGACCGAAGAAGCGGGCGTCGGGATAGCGGCGGGCGGCGAGGACGATGTTGCGGCCAGTGCCGCAGCCGAGTTCGAGTACGGTGCCGCCAGCGGGCACATCCAGCCCTGCGATCAGCCGGTCGCGGCCGAGCAGGTAATATTTGCGGGTCAGGTCGTAGATGTGGCGCTGCCAGCGGTAAACGCCGTCCATCAGTTCGGCGTGCCTGGCCGGCGGTTCGGCGTGCCTGGCCGGCGGTTCGGCGTGCCTGGCCGGCAATTCGGTCGTGCTCATGCGGCCTGCTTCACATAGAGATGGAAGCCGCCATAGATGGCCGACCGGTCGCGGGCCGAGAATTCGCGCGACGCCTCGTCCGCATAATACCACTGGTCGAGCAGCGAATTCGAGACCCGGCTGGGCAACAGGCTGGGTTCGGCCGCGGTGCGGAAGATGACGCGGGCATCAGTGGATGCTGTCCGGGTAATCTCGGCCCACAGCGCATTGAGCTGGTCGTCGGTCATCCAGTCCTGCGCGTCGAGCAGGACGAAGCGGTCGACCGAACCGGCATCCTTGCCGGCGAGGAATTCGATCAGATTGGCATGGTGGATGGCGACGCGGGCGACATTGTTGCGGATCGTGTCGTAGTTGCGCTTTTCGAGATAGGCGGGCAGCGCCGCCTCGCCGGGATTGGGATAGCGGCGGGCAAAAGCCTGCCAGGCGAAATAGTTGTTCTGTAGCGGAAAATCGCAGGCAAGCTTTTCCAGCCGGGCCTTCAGCACGCTGGCCATGGTGCCGTCGCCCGAGGTGATCAGCGAATCGTACTGGGCCGGCGGAATGCCGAGGCCGAACAGCGAGGCTTTTCGCGAGGTGGCCCATTTCAGCAACGGCTTTTCGAAGACCGGCGCCAGTTCCTCGTCGAAGAAGCGGCGCTGGTCGGCGAGGCTTTTGGCTTGCATGATGCCGGCCGGATCGACACCGAAGAATTTGGCGGTGCGGTGACCCATGGCGATAAACAGCCCGAGCAGCCCCGTCTGGTAGAAATTGCGGTCGAAGACGGCGATGCGGCGACGGCGGAGCCAGTTGCGATGTTCCCAGTAATGGCGGCTGACCGGGTCGAGATGCGGCGCGATGAAGCGGTCGTAGGCTTGCGAATTGTGACGGGTCTCGGCAGCGCCGAAGAAACGGAACAAGTCACCCTGGGACGGCAGATGGCGCACCGCTTCGAGCTTCATCCGGTTCAGCGCGATGTGGGCAGCGTTGAGATCGACGGCGTCGATCCTTTCGGGCGACCGGGTGAGATAGGCGAGGATGTTGCAGCCACCCGAGGCGATAGTGACGACGCGATGGCCCTGGCCAAGCTGCATCGCGTCGATGTCGACATCGGGGTCTTCCCAGATCTGCGGATAGACGAGGCCGGAAAACAGCAAGGCGAAGAGCCGTTCGGAGAGGCCGGCCTTCGACAGCGGGCGGTTCTGATAAACGGCTTTGCCAACTTCCTTGCCGCGGCGAAAAACCAGTTCTCCGGAAAGATCCGTCATGACAAGGCGATTCCCCATTTGCTTTGCCGCAAGCGGGTAGCGCAGGGTCATGACAGGCCGGTGACAGTCGGAGGCATCGATAATTCTACTCCGGCGGCCATCTGATGCGGTTTTCTGCGCTTCCGATGCTCACGGACCCAAATGTCCGCTCCGCTTCGGTTCTTGAAAACCACCCCACCTGACTCGCCGGAGCGAATTCTGGATGCCTCCTCTAGGAGCGGCCAAATCCGCCTGGTGTCGGTGTCGTCACAATGACGGCTTCACCGGCCTCCAGCACCGTCTGGTCGCACGCCTTCAGGATTTCGACGCGGCCATCCTTGCGGCGGACCGTGGTCGAGCCGGCCTCGCCATCGCCGCCGCCATCCAGGCCTAGCGGCGGGCGATCGCGGTGCGAGGAGAGGATGGCGCATTCCATCCTTTCGAGGAAACGGATGGTGCGCCTGGTGCCGTCGCCGGCACTCCATTTGCCTTTGCCGCCGGAGCCTTCGCGGATGTGGAAATTCTCAAGCAGGACGGGAAAGCGCAATTCCAGCACTTCCGGATCGGTCAGGCGCGAATTGGTCATGTGGGTGTGGACGCCGGAGGTGCCGGCAAAGCCGCGGCCGGAGTTCATCCGGCCTGCCGGCGAGCCGGAGCAGATCGTCTCGTAATACTGGTACTGCTTGTTGCCGAAGGTGAGGTTGTTCATCGTGCCTTGCGCGTTGGCCATCGCGCCCATGGCGCCGAACAGCGCATTCGTGACATGCTGGGAGGTCTCGACATTGCCGGCGACGACCGCCGCCGGATAGGCGGGTTTCAGCATCGAGCTATCGGGGATGATGATGTTGATGGGTCTCAGACACCCGGCATTCATCGGGATCATGTCCTCGACCATGACGCGGAAGACATAGAGCACGGCTGCGCGGGCGACCGGCTCGGGGGCGTTGAAATTGTTCTTCATGACCGGCGAGGTACCGGTGAAGTCGACAGTCGCCTCACGCTTTTTCCGGTCGACCGAGATCTTCACCTTAATGACTTGGCCGGTGTCGGTCGGATACTCGTATACGGAACTGTCGGGCAGCCGCTCCAGCACGCGGCGCACGCTTTCGGCGGCGTTGTCCTGGACATGACCCATATAGGCTTCGACCACACCAAGGCCGAAATGCGCGACCATCTTGCGCAGTTCGGCAACGCCCTTTTCGTTGGCGGCAATCTGCGCCTTGAGGTCTGCGACGTTCTGGTGCGGATTGCGTGCCGGGTAGGGGTGGTCGGTGAGCAGCGTCTCCAGTTCCTTCTCGCGGAACCGGCCGCGGTCGACGATGCGGAAATTGTCGAACAGCACGCCTTCCTCGTCGACCGTGGTGGCGAGCGGCGTCATTGAGCCGGGCGCCGTGCCGCCGATGTCGGCATGATGACCGCGTGAAGCGACGTAGAAGAGGATCTCCTCCCCCCTTGAGGGGGAGATGCCGCCGGAGGCGGCGGAAGGGGTTTCCTCAGAAGACACCGCCGGAACGTCGAGCACTGCCGCAGCGTCCCCACTCGGCCGCTCCGCGGCCACCCTCCCCTCAAGGGGGAGGGAGAAGACCGGCGTCACCACAGTGATATCAGGCAGGTGCGTGCCGCCATTATAAGGGGCATTCAATGCAAAGACGTCGCCGGGGTGAATGTCGCCCGAGTTGAGCCGGATGATGGTTTCCACCGAACGGTCCATGGAGCCGAGATGCACTGGCATATGCGGCGCATTGGCGATCAGCGCGCCATTGCGGTCGAAGACGGCGCAGGAGAAATCCAGCCGTTCCTTGATGTTGACCGAATAGGCGGTGTTCTGCAGCGTCACGCCCATCTGTTCGGCGATCGACATGAACAGGTTGTTGAACACCTCCAGCATGACCGGATCGGCCTCGGTGCCGAGCGCCGCCTGCCGGCGCTTTTTTTCGATGCGGCGCAAGAGCACGTGGTTCTTGGCGGTGATTTCGGCCTGCCAGCCCGGTTCGACCACGATGGTCTGGTTCGGTTCGATGATCAGGGCAGGGCCGGCAATCCTGTGCCCCGGTTTGAGCGCCTCGCGGCGAAAGATGCCGGCGTCGCGCCAGGTGCCGTCGGCGAAGATTTGCCGACGCTCCGAAGGGTTTGCCGCCATGTCCTCAAGGACTGACTCACTTTCCTCGCGGCTGGTGCCGCCGGTGTCCATGCCTTCGACGCCGACCGATTCCACGATCATCGGCCTGTCGTCATAGACGAAACCGAACTGCGCCTTGTGGGCGGCTTCGAATTCGCCCTTGGCCCGTGCGATCGAGCAGTGCTCGAAATTCACCGGCAGCGCCGTGTCGGTGCCGTCATAGCGGATCTGCAGCACCGGTTTCGAGGCGACGGCGTCCTCGGCGATGCCTTGTGCGGCGAGCTCGTCGATGACGGCTTTGCGCAATGTCGCGATAAGCTCGTCGATCGCCGGCTTGGAGTCTTCCGCCAGTGGTTTCAGCAGCGCCTGCTGGCGCGACGAAAAAATCGAGGACAATCCAATGCCGTATGCCGACAGCAGGCCGGAGAAGGGATGGATCAGCACCGCTTCCATGCCGAGTGCGTCGGCAACAAGGCAGGCGTGCTGGCCGCCAGCGCCACCAAAACAGTTCAAGAGATATTCGGTGACATCGTAGCCGCGCTGCACGGAAATCTTCTTGATCGCGTTGGCCATGTTTTCGACGGCGATGGTGACGAACCCTTCGGCCACCGCCTCCGGCGTGCGGCCGTCGCCGATTTCGGCGGCGAGTGCTGCGAATTTCTCGCGCACGGTTTCCACGTCGAGCGGCTCGTTCTGGCTGGGTCCAAAAATGGCCGGGAAGAAGTCGGGCTGCAGCTTGCCCAGCATGACGTTGGCGTCGGTGACGGCCAGCGGACCGCTGCGCCGGTAGGCGGCCGGGCCGGGATTGGCGCCGGCCGAATCTGGCCCGGCGCGGAAGCGGCCGGCCTCGTAATGCAGGATCGAGCCGCCGCCGGCGGCGACAGTATGGATGCGCATCATAGGCGCACGGATGCGCACGCCGGCAACCTCGGTGTCGAAGGCGCGCTCATAGTCGCCGTCATAATGGGCGACGTCGGTTGAGGTGCCGCCCATGTCGAAGCCGATGACCTTGTCGAAACCAGCGAGTTTCGCCGTCTCGACCATGCCGACGACGCCGCCGGCCGGACCGGACAGCAACGCGTCCTTGCCCTGGAACATATCGGCGGCGGTGAGACCGCCCGACGACATCATGAACATGAGGCGGGGGGATTCCCTCCCCCTCGAGGGGAGGGTGGCGG